>SLDI01000479.1:0-9277 GCA_007125385.1 Phycisphaeraceae bacterium
CACCCCCGCCACCACCCGCGCCACCGGCATCCCCGCCACTTGCGCCACCACCTGCGTCGCCACCGCCGCGCACGTCGCGGCCGAAGTAGTGCAGCGCGAGGTAGATGAGGCTGATGAAGAACGCCAGGCCGATGAACGCGTAGCCCACGAGCATGATGTTGACGTGGATGTAGAGGATGTTACTCGACGCCAGGATGGCCGGGTCGGGCGCGACGTTGCTCGAGGGGATGGGCATGGTGTTGGCGACGAGCAGGCTGGCGGTGCCCAGCGCCGCGGCCGCGGCGCCGAAGAGCCACTGGCGGCGGGCGACCATGAGCACGGTGCCGACGAGCACGGCGAACCACGCCACGGCGAAGAAGGACTCGAACTGGTTGTGGATGGGCCAGCGCCCGGAGAGGATGGCCCGGGCGACGATGCCGCCGCTGTGCACCGCGAAGCCGACGAGCAGCAGGCCGACGCCGGAGTAGATCAGCCAGCGTCGGCCCACGGCGAAGGCGATGAGCAGCGCCAGCGCCCCGCCGAGGTAGGCGAGGTAGCCGATGGTGAAGCGATTGGTGGCGTTGTAGAGGTATTCGAGGCTGAGCTGCCAGGTGGCGGGGTAGGTCTCGGGGTTGATGCGGGGCAGGGCGTCGGCGAGGCGGGCGAGGGCGTCGTTGACGGCCGGGGCGTCGCCGGCCTGCCAGGCGTCGGTCAGCGACGCGAACGCGGCGCGGGCGGCACGGGCGGCGTCGGGGTTGGCGACGCGCGGCGGGGTGAGCTCGCCCACTGCCGCGGACGCGGACGCCAGGCGCATGTCGCCAAGCTCCAGCACGTGCTGCCAGTAGACGTCGCCCGCGGGCGGGCTGACCAGCGCCAGCGACGCGCCGATGTGGTCGAACGTGCCCGCGGCCGCCATCACGCCCTGCCGGGCGTTGTAGAGGCGCAAATCGCGCTCCGCCTCGCGCAGGGCGCGTTGCACGGCCGGGTCGGCGAACATCTGCGGCGCCAGCCGACCGAAGCGAAGCCACTGCTCCGGGTCCGTCAGGTTGCCGTAAAGCTCCGGCTGCTCGCCCGCGGCGTCGCCGAACATGCGCTCCAGATTCATCGGCCGGAGCATCTGCTCGCGCAGCGGCAGCACCTCGACGTAGATGACGGGCTTGTCGAAGTAGTAGCCGCGGTTGAACAGCAGGTCGAAGTAGGTGAACACCGGGTCGTACGCTGGCCCGCCGTGGATCATGTCGCGCCAGCGTTCGCTGCCGAAGATGCGGTTGATCCGCTCGCGCGCGAGCGTGTCGAGGATCTTGACGCGCCCGCCGTCGAACACCGCCAGCTTCCGCACCTGCGACAGGTCGACCGCCTCGGCGAAGGCGCGGTGCTGCTCGGGCGTCATCCGCTCGTGGTCGTGGTGGTGCAGGTCGTGCAGCGCCTGGCGCTGATCGAGGCTGAGCGCTTCCTCCTCGGCGTAAGGCCCGGCCGGAGGTGCGTCGCCCTGCGGGAGGACCGGCGCGGCGTCGGTATCCGTGGCGGGGTCCGTGGCGGGGTCGGTGGCGGTGGCGGGGTGCGCGGCGTGGGTCTCGTGCGGCGCGGCGTCGTCGTAGGCGAGCGCGGGTGCGGCCAGCAGCAGCACCGCGATAAGCACGGTGATGCATCGGGTGCCACGGCTTGTCCCGAAGGGCAAGCCGTGCGATGGGCGCAAGGCGCACGGCTTGCCCTTCGGGACAAGCCGTGGCACCCACCATCGAGCGATCCGCACTGACAAGCTCCGCGGACTCCGCTTGTCAGTGGCACCCGGCGCACCGGCCGGCACCGAGGCACTGGCGGACAAGCCGCCAGTGGCACCCGGCACGGGCAGCCCGCCGGTGCCGCCCGCTGAGTCACCCTGTCCCAAACGATTGTCCACCACGCTCATCGCTGCCTCGTTGCTCATCGTGAAACCGTGACCTCGTCCTCAACACGCTCGGCCGGGGCGTCGCCATCGGCGCGGCCGTTGCCCGACACGCCCGAAGCAGCGTCCATCACCACACCATCAGCACCAGATGAAAACCCGGTCCATGGCTCCTCCCGGGCGCCAAGCCCCCGCGTGAGCCTGTCCCTCTGCCGCCGCACCAGCACCGGCTTGATGTAGAACGCCCACGGGATCCCCAGCACCACCATGCACGAGCCCACGAAGATCATCTGGATACCGACGTTGTTGCCGATGCCCAGAATGGTGAAGCGCTGCTGGTTGATCAGCCGCCCCTCGGCGTCGCGGGCGTCGGCCTGCGCCTCGTCGGGCGCCGGCGGGTCCCACGCCACCTGGCTGACCTTGATCCGGCCCATCCCCACCGGCGCCCAGCCCGCCCGGTACGTGATCGGGTTGTTCATGTGCACCCGATACTGCTCCGGCTGACGGTGCATCAGCCCGTCGCCGTCGAGGTCCGCGATGCTCAGGTACGCCACGAAATCCCGCGGAATGTCCGAGCCGGGGTAAGGCTGCATCTCGAAGTCGTCCAGCGCCACGGCAAACGGCAGGTCGTAGCGCTGCCGGCTGAACGCCAGGCGCATCGTGCCCAGCCCCGGCACGTCAACGTGCACCGGCCGATGCACCGCGTCCGGGTACTTGGGGTAGCGCATGTGCCGCATCCACACCAGCCGACGCCACGTGCCGCTGTGCCCCTCGACGTTGTCCACCTCGATGAGCACCGGCAGCAGCGCATTGATATGCGTGCCCTCGTCCGACGGGTCCCGCCGGGCACGCGGCACCGCCACCGGCTCGGCGATCCGCCCCGCCAGCGTGCCCGGCTCACCCAGGTGCAGCCAGTGCATCCCCGCAGGGTCCTCCGGCAAGCGCAACCGCCCATCACGCACCCGCGCATACATCCCCGCCATCCCCGGCAAACGCACAATCACGTCCAACCCGCCATCCGGCTCCACCCCTTCTCCCAACGCCCCACCTGAGCGAGTCCGCGAGCGAAGGTCGGGATCACCCTCGAACGGTTCACCGGTCTCAACCTCAAAAACCTCCCCCGCCTCCACGTCCTCGCCCAGCTCCACCACGTGGTACTGCACGCGCGTGTTATCCAGGTACGCCAGATGCACCGACGGGTCCGGCTCGCGCCGATCGCCCAGGGCCGGCCCATGCGCGCCATGTCCCCCGCCGTCGTAATCGTCATCGTCATGCGGCACGAAGTCCTGCGACCGCTCCGGGTAGCGATGCAGCACGATGCGCGTGAAGTGCTCGCCCGACGGCGTGTGCACGTGCACCACCGCCCGCGTGTCGGTCGCCCCCTCGTAGCCCTCGCTCATGAAGGGCATGTCGTAGGGCCCGATCTCGTTGACCGTGAACGTGTACCCCGTCTCGCCCGCCTCGATGCGCATGCCCGGCTCGATCGCGTACACCTCGCGGAAATCGTGCTCGGGCAGCTCCACCACCAACCCGTGCGGGCCCGGAAACTCGGCCTGAAGATCACGCAGCCGGCGCTCCTCCGGCTCCACGAGATACTCGATCGCCCAGCGGTCGCCCTCGAGCACCCGGTCCGCCGGCCGGCCCGCCACCAGCATCCGCTGCGCCATGCCCGGCCCGTCGCGCTCGCCCTGCGCCACCGGCAGCCCCGGCGCCGCCTCCAGTGCCGACATGCGGTCGAAGGCGTTGTGGATCGGCCGCCAGCTCGTCGTCAGGTCCCCGTAGGCGATGAACCCCGGGATGCTCATGCGCACGTTGTCGCCGAACTCCTCGGCAAACCCCGCGCGCTCGTGCAGGCGGATGTCCAGCTCGCCCAGCTCGTAGTCGTTGTAGCGCGGCAGCTCGCCCAGCGCGAACATCGTCTCCCGGTCGCCCACCTCCACGAACAGCGCCGGCCGCGTCGCGTCGTAGAACACGCTCTCGAACGTCCCGCCCAGGTCCCGCCGCCAGAGAATCGTGTCCCCCTCGACCTTGAAGTGGCCGTACAGAATCGACCCGACGGCGATCACCACGATCCCGCTGTGCACCGTCAGCACGCCGATGTTCACGAAGCTGAACTCGATCCGCCGGATCGTCGCCCAGACCATGTTCAGCACGAACAGGATCAGCAGCAACTGCATCGGCCACCAGGCGTAGAACTCCAGCTCCGTCATCTCCAGCGCCGGCAGGCGGTAGAGGACGGTCGCACGGTACTCGGCCAGCACCGGATTCGCGTGGGCCCACTCGTAGGCGAGGTAGCAAAGCTCCACCGCCACGTAGCCCGCCCCGGCCAGCAGCGCCAGGCTGATCGCCACCCGCACCAGGGTCGGCAGCACGTCCAGCCCGCGCATCACGAACAGCCCCGCCAGCGCCGCCGGCCCCACCGTCACCGCGAACGCCCCCACGTACAGCAGCCCCAGCACCAGCATGAACACCGGCACCGACCCGACCACGCCGTACAGGCACACCAGCGACAGCAGAATCACCGCCAGCGTGATGGAGCTGAACGCCCTCGTCAGCCAGCGCAGCGGGGCCGGCAGATCCAGGTCCGCCTTCTTCACGCGTTCGTATTTGAGGCTCACGGCTCAGCCTGAGTCAGAGGCACAAACCAGGTGGGAATCGTCACTTGTGCAGCAAGGACGCGGCCCCGCCACTCCCCGCCCCGGCACACCCGCGCCGGTCACGCCACCTCCCCGGCCAGTGGTGTCGAGCGGAGTAGGTTATCCGGTTGCCACACCCCCGGTCAACCACCGCCGCAGCTTGCGCGGATCCCCGATCCCCAACCCCCCTACCACTGGCCCCGGAACACCTCCGTCGCCGGGCCGGTCATGTCCACGTGCCCCCCCGCCGCCTCGTCGTGCCAGGCCAGGTGCAGGTCACCGCCCGGCAGATGAGCCGTGATCGTCCGATCCGTCCGCCCCGTCAGCACCCCCGCCACGCACACCGCGCTGGCGCCCGTCCCGCACGCCAGCGTCATCCCGCTGCCCCGCTCCCACGTGCGCATCGTCACCTCGTCCCGGCCGTGAACCTGGACGAAGTGCACATTCATGCGGTTGGGAAACGCCGGGTGGCGCTCCAGCAGCGGGCCGACGCTGGCCAGGTCGATCTCGGCCGCATCGGGCACGAAGATGCACGCGTGGGGGTTGCCCATCGACACGAACGTCGCCGTGACGCGCAGGCCGGCGTCGAGCACCTCCACGTCGAACGTCGACGCCTGACCGCTGGCCACGAGCTGGCTCACGTCCACGGGCACGTCGGCCGGCTCGAGCACGGGCCGGCCCATGTTCACCGTCACCATGCTCACCTTGCCATCGTCCCCCAGCTCGTAGCGCAGGCTCAGCACGCCCGCCCCCGTCTGCACGCGCATGGGGTTGGCCTCGGTAATACCGTCGTCGTGCGCCAGCTTGCACACGCAGCGCACCCCGTTGCCGCACATCTCCGCCTCCGAGCCGTCGGCGTTGAACATCCGCATGCGCACGTCGGCGTCAATGCCCGGCTCCGGCGGCAGCACGAGGATCAGCCCGTCGCCGCCGACGCCGAAGTGACGGTCGGCGATACGCGGAGCAAGCCCGGCCGGGTCATCGACCGACTCCTCGAAGCCGTTGACGTAGACATAATCGTTGCCCAGCCCGTGCATCTTGATGAATCGCATGTGTCGGATCTCGCTGCGCCGAGTGGAACCACCGATGCACACGGATGCACACCGATGAATCTCCTAATCCTAATCCTGATCCTGATCCTGATCCTGGTTCCTGATACTCTGGGTTCCTGTGCAATCCCGCCCTTCGCTGCGCTCCGGACGGGTGTTCACGGAGCGGACATTCGCGCCCATTCGTTAACGCCCGTCCTGAGCGAGTCCGCGAGCGAAGGGCGGGATTTCTGAGGACAAACGGAGGATTAAGGATCAGGAATCAGGATTAGGATTAGGATTAGGAACAAGACAGTCCGTGTCACGTCTTACATCCCGATCATCGCATACACCCCCGCCACCACCAGCAGCGCCGCCGCCGACGCGAGCTTGATCCAGCGCATCTGCCGATCGATCGCCAGCCGATCCACGCGCTGGCCCACCAGCCGGCGCAGGTAGCGCTGCCGCCAGGCGATCGACCCGTGGCGCCAGCTCCGTCGCCCCGGCGGGATGTGGTTCAGGTCCGCCACCGCCTGCAGGGCCGCGACCATCGTCTGCACGCTCTCGGCGTCGACGAGCACGTGGCCGGCCGCGTTGCGCGCCGGCTCAGGCTTCTCGCCCGCCAGGTGCTGGACCGCAAAGGTGTCCGCCTGCCGCTCAATCCGCCGCGAGACCCACCCGAACACGCCGATCCACGTCACCACCGCCGCGCCGACCGTCATGCCCAGCACCGTCTGCGGGCTCGCCAGCCAGGCCAGCATCGCCCCCAGCTCGCCCAGCCAGCCCGCCTGCACGATCATCGGCGCCTGGCTCCCCGGCTCCGGCAGCACGCCGGCGATGGCGCTGAACAGCAGCAGGTAGCCCAGCTCCAGCAGCCCCAGCGAGCCCAGGGCCGCGGCCAGCAGCCAGAACATGTGGTGCCGCCGCACGTGCGCCAGCTCGTGGGCCATCACCGCCTCGACCTGCTCGCGGCGGACCATCTCCAGCAGCGCGTCGGTCAGCAGGATGTAGCGCAGCCGCGGCACCAGGCCCATCACCGCCGCGTTGATCATCCCGCCGAAGGTCCGCCACAGCAGCAGCTCGCGCACCCCCACGCGGTGGCGGGCGCACATCGCCAGCAGCCGATCGCGCAGCTCCCCGGCCGGCAGCGGCGCCGTGTCCCACACGTGCCGGATGATCAGCGGCGCCAGCAGAAACACCGTGCCCGCCCCGGCGATCAGCAGCACCGGCTCCGGGTCGTGGCCGAGAATTCGCCAGTCCGCCGGCAGGTAGCGCTGCACGAGCTGCGCCCAGGTCAGGATCAGCAGCAGCGGCACCAGGATCAGCGCCATCTGGTGCCGCACCTGGCTGACGACGTACTGGCCCCGCGTCAGCAGCGGGTAGATGGGTCGCCCGGTGTCCAGCCGCCCGATGATCGCCGCCTCGCGCACGCGGCGCTCGATCGGGTAATACATCGCCCAGCCGGCGACGAGCATCGCCAGGGTCGGGGCGAGCAGGATCAGCTCGTCGACGAGCACCAGGTCGCCGGTGACCGAGCGCAGCCAGCGCAGCGTGCCCAGGTGCAGGTCCAGGGCGTACAGGCCCAGGGCGGCGAAGCGGTACAGGCCGTTGAAGTGCTCCAGCCGCATCAGCGCCCGCTGTCCGCCGGCCTTGCCCAGGCTCCGGTAGGCCAGCCGGCACGCCAGCCACAGCCCGGCGACGAGGCCCAGCCGGGGCAGGAGCATCACGCCCAGGAGCGTCGCCGCCTCGGCGCGCGGGGCGGCGTCGGCGGCGACGAGGCCGTCGTGCAGAAAGATCCCGAGAATCAGGGCCAGGAGCAGCAACTGCATCAGGCGTTTCCGTGCCCGGGCCCGCCCGGGCCCGCGCGCACCGCATCAGTGTAGGGATCGGCGGGACGAGCCGGTTCGCGAGAGCGACGGTTCGACAGCAACACGCCTTGCGGAAAGTCTTTGACAACAATCGTCGTTATCGTACAATTGTACAAGTGGAGATCGTCGCCGACACGAACGTGCTTCTCGCCGTCGCGTTGGGCGAGCCGGAACGGGCGTGGCTGATCGAGGCCACCGCGGCGACCGATCTGGTGGCTCCTGCCCTGCAGCCATACGAGATCGGCAACGCGCTGTCGGCCTTGGCGCGACGGAACGCCTTGAGCGCCACGCAGGCGCTGACCGCGTGGCGGCTGGCGAATACCATCCCGGTGGAACTCGTCGAGATCGATGTTCTCGCCGCCCTCGAGCTCGCCACCCGATTTCATATCTACGCCTATGACGCCTACTTTCTTCAGTGCGCGCTGGCACGTCACTGTCCGCTGCTGACACTGGACCGCGCCATGTGCCGGATCGCCGAGAGCCTTCGGATCGAGATCGTGAGTCGCCCATGAAAGTCTACAGCTACTCCCAGGCCCGCCAGAACCTCGCCCAGGTGCTGCGTCATTGCCGCACGGAGCCGGTGCTGATCCGTCGACGAAACGGCGAGGTGTTTCGCATCACGGCCGAACCGCGCAAGGGCTCGCCGCTGGATGTGCCGTCCCTGGCGACGGACGTCACGACCCGCGACATTCTTGCCGCGGTGCGCGAGGGGCGTGAGCGGCGCGGAACGTGAGCTCAGGCCCAGCGCCCGACCCGCGCATCGCGCGCCGTCGTACGCCCGGTTGAGCTGGCGACACCGCCGGCCCATCAGGACGGAACCCACGGCAGGCGATATGCTTTCGACCGGCCCTTTTCCCCGCAGGAGCCCATGCCATGAGCGAGCAGAGCCCCCCGCCCGGTTCGCAGCCCCGGCCGCCGATCGATCCGCCCCGCGACGCCCCGCCGCCCCCGCCGGCGTACATGCCCCTCGCCGCCCCGCCCGCCGGCCGCAGCGCCCTGGCCAAAACGCTCAGCTCCATGCTGCTGGCCCTGCTGGCGATCTCGCTGCTGGCCAACGTCTACCTGGCGATCATCGTCTCGGCGCTGACGGCCGCGGGCCCGCGGGAGGCCGTCTACAGCCCCGGCGACAAGGACCACCGCGTCGTCATCCTGCCGATCGTGGGCCTGATCAACGACGACACCCACACCTTCGTGCGCCAGAGCCTGCTCGCGCTGCGCGAGGACGTGCCGCGGGCCATCGTGCTGCGCATCGACTCGCAGGGCGGGCACATGGGCGCCTCGGACCGCATCTTCGCCGAGTTCGAGCGCTTCAAGGCCGACATGGCCGAGCAGGGCAGCACCGTGCCCATCGTCGCCAGCTTCGGCGCCCTGGCCGCCAGCGGCGGCTACTACGTGGCCATGCCCGCCGACGTCATCCTCGCCGAGCGGACGACGCTCACCGGCTCGATCGGCGTCATGGCCCCGGGCTTCACCGTCGATCGCCTGCTGGAGAAGGTCGGCGTCACCCCCGAGGTCATCACCTCGGACAACTCGCCCGAGAAGGACCGCTTCGGGATCCACCGGCCGTGGACCGACGAAGATCGCGACCGGCGCCGGCAGATGCTCGAGCCGGCCTACGAACGCTTCGTCGAGGTGATCGCCCATGGCCGGGCCGACCTCAGCGACGAGCAGATCCGGGCCGCGGCCAGCGGGGCGCTGTTCACCGCCGCCCAGGCCCGCGACCGCGAGCTCGTGGACGACCTGGGCTACCTGCACGACGCGATCGCCCTCGCCGCCGAGCGGGCCGGCGTGCCCGGCGAGGTGACGCCGCACGTGACCCGGCTGCAGGTCCGCCGCGGCTTCGCCCCGCTGCGCCTGCTGGGGCTGGCCGGGGGCGACACG
>SLDI01000074.1:0-9256 GCA_007125385.1 Phycisphaeraceae bacterium
GACGACCAGGTCGCTGCCGGCCAGCGCCTCGCCCAGGGCCGTCGTCCCGGCGTCGATCGCCCCGCGAGCCTGCGCGGCGTCCAGCGTCGCCTGCCGCCGGCCGTAGCCCACGACGCGCCGCGCCAGGCCGGCCTGCTTCGCCGCCAGGCCCAGGCTCGCGCCGAGCAGTCCCGTGCCGATGATGGCCAGTTGCCTCGCGCCGGCGCTCATGAGTAGGCAGCCTCCCTGTCGATCGTTACGATAACAGCTTGAGCCCTGGGCCCGCCCCGGGCAAACCGCCGGGCGTCGGCTCGCGTATCACTGCCGCAGCCATCTTCCCCCCTTCCCTTCAGCCGCCATGACCGCCATCAACACCCACAACGGCATTCACGAGCTGGAGTTCGAGCGGCCGCTGGCCGCCCTGGAGCGCCAGATCGCCGAGCTCGAGGCCGCCGCCTCCGCCGGCGGCGACGGCCAGGGCCCGGACATCGCCGCGGAGATCCGCAAGCTCCGCCAGTCCCACACGGCGATGCTCAAGAAGATCTACGCCAACCTCAGCGCGTGGAACACCGTCAAGGTCGCCCGCCACCCCAACCGCCCCCAGGCCATCGACTACATCCACGCCTTCGTCAAGGATTTCACGGAGCTGCACGGCGACCGGCGCTACGGCGACGACCCGGCGATCATCACCGGCTTCGGGCGCATCGGCACCCACAAGGCCCTGATCGTCGCCCACCACAAGGGCAAGGACACCCGCCAGCGCATCGCCTGCCACTTCGGCTGCGCCCACCCCGAGGGCTACCGCAAAGCCCTGCGATGCATGAAGTTGGCCGAAAAATTCAACCTGCCCGTCATCACCCTCATCGACACCCCCGGCGCCTACCCCGGCATCGGCGCCGAGGAGCGCGGCCAGGCCGAGGCCATCGCCGTCAACCTTCGCGAGATGAGCCGGTTGCGCACGCCCATCGTCGCCGTGGTCGTCGGCGAGGGGGCCTCGGGCGGGGCACTGGGCATCGGCGTCGCCGATCGCCTGGCCATGATGCAGTACGCCTGGTACAGCGTCATCAGCCCCGAGGGTTGCGCGGCCATCCTCTGGAAGACCGCCAACCTGGAGACCAACGCCGCCGCCGCCGACGCCTTGAAGCTCACCGCGGCCGATAACCTCGCCCACGGCACGATCGACGAGGTGATCGACGAGCCGCTGGGCGGCGCCCACCGCAACCCCGCCGCCGCCGCCGACCGCCTGGAGAAGTGGCTCACCCGGCAGCTCCGGGAGCTGAAGCGGCTGGATGCCCCGCCGCTGCTGGCCCAGCGCTACGAGCGCCTCCGCGCCATCGGCGCCTGCCGCGAGGCGAGCCAGGCCGCGTCACCTGACGTGGTAAAGGTCTGATCTGACTGGCGTTACCAATCGACATCTCCTCCCCGGCCAACGGTTTGGCAAAATCACGAACCGCAGCGTGGGCCTATGGGTACCCAGTTGGATGCTGCCGATGGTTTTCCCGGGCTGCTCGGCCTGGCGCGGCGCCTCGCCGAGGTCCCGGGGTTGCTTTGAGAAGGAGCGTTTGACGATGATGCATTCCAGGACCCTGAAGGCGCTGATGCTGGCCCCGGCGTTGCTGGCTGGCGCAGCCGTGATGGCCGGTTGTGAGGAGGACTTCGGCGAGCCCGCTCCGCCGCCCGCCAACGGCCCGGCCGACCCGGCGCCGCAGCAGGAGCCGGCCCCGCAGCCCGAGCCGGCCGACGACATGGACGACATGGACGACCTGGACGACCTCCTGGGTGATTGAGCCCCCGGTTGCTGAACCCTGCGGCGCAGGCCGCTAGCATTGAAGCGCACACCGTCGTGCGTACTGTTTCCCCGTTTCCAGTATTGGAGCCCGATTGATGAGCAAGCACGTTACCCCCCGCCGCCTGGGCCTGACCGTCGCCGCCGTGATGGCCGTCGCCGTCGCCGCCGTGGTCAGCACCACCGGCCTGAGCCCGAGCCTCGCCCAGCAGCAGCCTGCCACCGACGAGATCAAGGTCGGGCTGTTCAGCTTCGGCCAGGTTATGGACGTCCACCCCGGCCGCGCCGAGGCCGAGCAGCGCATGGGCGAACTCCAGGCCCAGGCCCAGCAGGCCCAGCAGCAGCAGGACCAGCAGGGCCTCATGCAGGCCATCCAGCAGATCGAGGAGGCGCAGGACGACTACTTCGCACGCTTCCAGCAGGACCTCAGCGAGGCCATGAGCGCCGTCGTCGAGGAGACCGGCGCCCACATCGTCGCCATCCAGATCGCCGACGTCATTCAGGTCGAGGACCTCGACACGCTCACCTACACCGCCGACAACGTCACCACCGAGGACGTGACCAACCTCGTGATCCGCGAGATCACCGACGGTGAGCTCGAAGAGGCCCCGGCTCCCGAGCTGCCGCAGTTGCAGCAGCAGCCCCAGCAGCAGCAGCAGCAGCAGGAGCAGGAGCAGGCCCCCGAGCTGGAGTTCTGATCCGGCACCGACCATGGCAATGCGAGCAAGGGGATGGGCTCACCCGGGCCCATCCCCTTTTTGCTGCGCCGGATCCCGGGCCGTTCCGGAGCCCGATCGACCTGCTCGATCCGCCGGCATGACGTCGGGCGGTGCCAGGGCCACACACGCATCGGGGGCGCCTGGCACTTGACAGCAGCGGAGCGTGCCGCAGCCCGGGGCGGCGACCGGTCGGCCACGTTTTGGGCGGTGGGGGCTTGACGTACTATGGGCACGGTAGGTACTGTGAATGCAGTACCCATTGAAAGGCCCCCGCCCATGGCCAAGTCGCCGCCGACGCCGTCCGACCTGGAGCTTCAAATCCTCGCCACGCTCTGGCGCGAGGGCCCGTCGACCGTGCGGCAGGTGATCGACGCCCTGCCCGACGCCAAGCCGCGGGCCTACACCTCCGTGCTGTCGGTGATGCAGGTCATGCAGAAGAAGGGGCTGCTCAAGCTCGCGGCCGAGCGCCAGGGGCTGGCGCACGTCTACAAGCCGGCGGTGACCCGGCGGCAGGCGCTGGGGCCGGTGATGCGCTCGATGGTGCGCAAGGTCTTCGCCGGCAGCGCGTCGGCCGCGGTGCAACAACTGCTGCGTGACAACCGCGTCAGCGACGAGGAGCTGGCCGAGATACGCCAGATGCTCGACGAGATGGACGCGAAGAACAAACGCTGAGCCCTTCCGGAGCCGCCATCATGTTGAGCCTGCTGACGCAATGGTTGAGCTCGCCCGAGGCGCATCGCCTGGCGCTGACGCTGCTGCACACGCTGTGGCAGGCGGCGGCGATCGCGCTGCTGCTGCGCTGGGCGGTGCTGAGCTGGCTGCCGGCCCGGGCGTGCGAGGCGCGCCACGCGGCGACGCTGGGTGCGATGGTGCTCGTGCTCGTGGCGGGGCTGGGCACCTGGTCGCTGCTGGGCTGGAGCCCGGGTCGCGGCGATGCGCCCGCGGCGACGGCCGTGGAGGTCTCATCGCAGGCGTCCGCGGGCGCCACGTCGGGCCTGGCCGACGTAACGGCGCGCGAGGTAAGCGACACGGCGACGATGGCAACAGGCAGCGCGCCCGTGGCGGCCGCGGACGCGGCGCGACGAGGCACGTCGTTGTGGACGTGGTGGCTCGTCGCGGGATGGGCCGCAGGGGTGACCGTGATGCTGCTGCGCGCCGTGGCGGCGCTGCTGCACGTGCACGTGCGCCTGCTCGGCTCGGCGGGGCAGGCGCCAGGGCATCTCGTGCGCGTCGTGGAGGAGATCACAGGGGAGATGCGCCTGACCCGTCGCGTGCGCGTGCTTGTGCGAAAGCACCTGCCCAGCCCGGCGGTGGTGGGCGCGATCTGGCCGACGCTGCTGATGCCCGCCGCCGCGATGACCGGGCTCAGCCACGACCAGCTCCGCGTCGTCATCGCCCACGAGCTGGCGCACGTGCGGCGGCACGACTACCTGGTGAACCTGCTGCAACTGCTGTTCGAGGCGGTGTTGTTCTTCAACCCGGCCGCGTGGTGGCTGAGCCGGCAGTTGCGCATCGAGCGCGAGGCGTGCTGCGATGCGCTGGCGACGCGCGTCGTGGGGGCGGAGCACCGGCCGACGCTGGCGCAGGTGCTCGTGGACCTGGCCGAGCAGCAGCAAGCGGCGTCGATGCCGTTGGCGGCGACGCCGCTGGGCGGGGGGCGTGGCGGGGGGCGTGACGGGCATCCGCTGGTCGACCGCGTGCGCCGGCTGCTGCTGCCGCACGAGCGGCCGCGCACGCGGCTGCCGTGGTACACGCTGCTGGGGATGCTGGCGCTGGTCATCGTTGCGATGGGCGGCCTTCACGCGGCCACGAACATCGCGGTCACCAGTATCGCCGCGGCCCTGACGCCGCAAGAGCGCATCGAACGCCTGCACGAAGTGCGCCAGACCCACGGGGCGCCGCTTGAGGAGCTTGACGCCACCGCGCCCGAGAACCGCGTGACGGTTCGCGGCCGGGTGCGCACAGCCGACGGCATGCCGCTGCCGGAGGGCACACGCATCCACTACCGGGTCCGCACGTCCAACAGCGGGCTTCATTCCATCGCCGGTGGGACAGTTGATGATGGGCCGTTCACCGGTCGCCTGCCCTACGGGCGGATCCACATCGGCATCCAGGGGGCGGCGGGCTATGCGCCCGTCGTCAAGGAGCTTGATGTGCCGGAGCCGGGCGCGACGGTCGAGGACATCGAGCTGGTCATGAGCGCGGGGTTCAGCGCGCGTCTGCGCCTGCTCGACGGCCAGGGGCAGCCGTTGCCCCACGCGGAGCTGACCTGCGCCTACCTTCCCGATGCCGACGGCTGGCGCATCGGTCACCACACGGTCACGTCGGACGCCCAAGGCATCGTGGAGCTGGCTCACGTGCCGGCGTACCCCATGCACGTCACCGCCGAGGTGCCCGGCCATCAGCATGACATCGAGACCTTCGAGCTTGAGCCGGATCGGACCGTGACATGGCAACTGCGGTCCGCGCGGCCGACACGAGGCGTCGTCGTCGACCGCGACACGGCGGAACCTGTCGCCGACGCCGAACTGCACCTGGTCCGTCGGCAGGGCTTCGCCGCGACCAGCCACGATCCGCGCTACCGTCACCACCGCATCCTGATGGCAACGGCCGATGACGCCGGGCGGTTCACGCTGGACACGCTCAACCACGCAGCGCGATACACGCTGATGGCGATGAGCAATACGCACGGCCCGGAGTTGGTGCACGACGTCGAGGCCGGGCAGGACCTGCGCATCGAGCTCGGCCCGCATCGCTCCGTGCGCGGCCGCATCGTCGGTGACCTGACGCCGCTGATCGACGACGCCGGGCGCCACGGTCCCGAACTGCGATGGAACAATAACCTGCGCGTCGACAGCTCGGCCTGGTCGCACCAGCAGCGCACGCCGCTACGGATCGATGATGGCGAGGCGCATTTCGAGCTGCGCCAGCTCGTGCCGGGCGATCTGACGCTGCACCTGGCGGGCACGCAGCACGGCATCGACATCGGCGATGAGCCTATCGACGACCTGGTGATCGACCTCGACGCGTTGCTCGCGCCCGACGCGGACCCTGGCGCGACCCGCCGGGTGGTGCTGCGGCTGGAGCACCCCGAGGATTGGCCGACGCCGCACGGGCGGATCAACATCCACGCCGTGGCCACGGATGGTCGGCGTTTCGACGAGACCTTCGAGTTGGAGGAGGGCTGGATCAGCTTCGACGCGCCCGCGCCCGGCGAGTTCCGCTACGAGGCGCAGGGCCTGGTCGGCTACTGGATCGCCAGAGGCTGGCATCGCAACGTCGCCCCGGGCGACGAGCCGCTGGTCGTTGACGTGCCCACGGTGCCCGCCGGGTCGATCTATGGGCGGGTGCTCGACGCCCGCGGCCGGCCCGCCGCGAACGTGCAGGTGCGCCTACATCCCATCGAGTCGCCCACGGGGGTGCAAAGCGTTCACATGCACGACGCCAACATCGAGATGAGCGCCCGCGAGCCGGGCCGGTTTCACATCACCGCCGTGCCGCTGGGAGGCGTGTACCGCGTGATCGCTTCGGTGACGCGCATCGACAACGCGATGCTGGCTGTCAGCGACCCGCTGCGCCTCGACGACGAGCAGCCGATGCACGAGATCGAGCTGCGCTTCATTGAAGGCCGCGACCTGGCCGTGCGGGTGCTCGACGCGGACGGCAACCCGCTGGCGGGTGTGCCGGTGGCCTTGAGCAAACGCTCCGATATCGGCGTGGGCTCGCTCCACGCCGGGCAACACACCGACCGCGACGGTCGACACACCTGGCACAACGCCAACGTCGAGTTGCCGATCGCGTATCACGCCGTCGTCGGGCCCACCGACACGCTGCATGGCCGGCGCGTGCAGCTCGATCCCGACGCACCGCTGACGACGATCCAGCTCCAGCGGGGCATACGCCTCGCCGGCGTGGTGATCAACGACGAGACGGGCGAGCCCTGGCCCCGCGCCCGCGTGCGGCTGTATCCCGCCAACCCGCGGGCTGACGGGTTCAACCGCACGATCGAGCTGCGCACCGACGACCGCGGCCGATTCACCGCGCACAACCTTGAAGCCGTGACCTATCGCCTGCACATCGACGCAGCGCACCCAGCCGGCGCGGAGATCACCACGACTCCCGATGGGCGGCGCGCCGTCCGCCATCCGCCGGGCGTTGCCTGGCCACAGGTCAACCCCGCCGATGGCGAGCCGGTGGAGGTCCGCGCCGTGCCGCGTGAATGAGTCATGGCCAACGATTGCCATGCGCCGGCCACCACCCGGCGGCTAGCCCGTTACCCACGTCTGCCTCGGGCGGTCGAGCCTGTGTCAACGACCAGGCCCAGGCATTGGACCATCTCAGCCGGACCAGGGAGCTCATCGGCTTCGCCGACGTGGTCAAGGCCCGGTCACGGATGAACGCCGGGAAGCACGGTGAGCGGTCGATCGCGACCGTGCAGTTGCAGCGACAGGCCCGCGCACTGCTGCGCCGGCTGGGGCAGGACCTGCCGGCCGACCCGGAGGCCGGGCCCTAGCGCATCAAGCCTCCGCAGTGGAGCCGGGCCGGCGATCTCGAGCGGGCCAGGGCACCCAGCAGCGCACCTCCCGGTACGGGTGCTCGCCCGTGGCGGTGACGAGCGGGTTGACGTCGCGCCGGAGCTGGAGCGGCTGAGGTTTCGACCGTCCGCACCGTCCGCATCGTCCGCCACATGCCGCCGGCCCCTCCTGCCGGGGTTCGAGGCGTTGCCCTCCGGCCAGGCAGACGGGCGGCGGACGCTGCCGGGAAGCATTGCGCAACGGTGTCATGGTGGGGTGTCATGCGGGCTGGCTCCCCCGGGGGCCGGGTCGATCATGCACAGTGGATGGTCGGTGCGGGACTGTACATTTGATGTCGGTGGCCGTGCATCTGGTGTAGGGACCGGGCGAGGCCCGCTTTCCCTTGGTGAGGCGCAAACTGCTGTACCAGATGGGCTTGAGAGAGATTAACGTGGCTGGCACTTCAGTTGCATGGAAGATGCTGGCCCGGATCGAGAGGTTGAGCCCGGGTTGCCGCTGAGGAACTGCTTGCTGCTTGTCGGGCGAGTACACTCCCGGCCGGTGGGTGAGCGTCGGGGGTGCCGAGGAGCCGGGGCCGCGAGGCACGCAGAGGGGCCAGGCCATGATCGAAGCGATCGCCCTTCTGGTGTTGGCGCTGGTGGTTCTGGGGGTGCTGCTGTTGGTGGCGGTGGTCGGGCACGGGCTGTGGCTGGCGGCGGCGGCGGTGCTGCGTCTGCTGAGGCCGCGGAGCGAGGAGGAGGCGCTGCGCGAGGATCGGGTGGCGGTTCGCCGTTACCTGGATCGGCTGGTGCGCTTGGGTCGACTGGATCGCGACACGGCCGACCGCGTGCTCAGGGGTGGGTCGGCGCCGCCGGCAGCGCGATCGGCTGCGCCACAGACCTCCTCGCCGCGACCGACGCCAGCGTCTTCAGCGTCGCAAGGGTCGCCTTCCCTGGCTGTGGGCGATGCGGCCGCGCCGCAAGTGTCATCGCCGGCCGGCGGCGCATCGGTGTCGGCGCCCCCTGGATCTGGGGCAGCGCCGCCCGCTGCGTCACCCTCGTCGTCCGCACCACCCCCGCCAACGTCACCCCCGCCCCCGCCACCGGCGCCGCGTCGGCCGCTCGCCGAGGTGCTGGCGGCGTTCATGCACGAGCGGAACATCCGGTGGGGTGAGCTGGTCGGCGGACTGTTGATTGTGTTCTGCTCGGCGGCGCTGGTGATCAGCCTGTGGAGCCAGATCGCCCGGCTGCCGCTGGCGCAGCTCGGGCTGTTCGGCCTGGTGACGGTGGGGTTGTTCGCCGGGGGTTTGTACGCGCATGGCAAGTGGCGGTTGCCGACGACCAGCCGGGGGCTGCTGATCATCGCGACACTGCTGGTGCCGCTGAACTTCTTGCTGGTCAGCGCGTATGGCGAGGGGGTGCCGGGGCTCGATGCCCGGGTGTTGGTGGTGGAGGTGGTGACGGTGGCGTTGTTCGCAGTGCTGTTGTACTTGGCGGCGCGCGTTTATGCACCGGGCGTGGCCGTGTATGCGGGGGCGGGCGTGCTGGGGCTGTGCGCGATGCAGTTGGTGTTGCGTCGCATGGCCGGGGCGGAGCTGGGAATGGTGGGGCTGTGGGCGGGTGCGGCACTGCCGCTGGTGGTTTATGTGGCGGTGGTGCTGGCGGCGCTGCGGCGGGCAGATGGCGGTGAGGCCGGGCGGGCGATGCTGGCGCTGCTGGGTGTGGCGAGCTTCGCGGCATTTATGGCGGCGGGATTGTTCGTTTACCTGGTCGGCGAGCCCGTTGAGGTGTTGGGACAGATCGCGCTGCTGGTGGCGATGTATGGCCTGCCGGCGCTGGTGACGGGGGTCGTTTTGTTCCGCACGCGCGGCGATGATGAGCAGGCGACGTGGTTGCGCCTTGCGGGCACGACGGTGGGCGTCGTCGGGCTGCTGGTGATGCTCGGCGGCACGGCGCTGGGTTGGCCTGTGCCCGCGCAGCTCCTGCCACCGCTGATGGCCACGGCGGTGGTGGTGCTGCTGATCGGGTTGCGGCTGCGCGTGGCCGAGGCGCTGGGGCTGGCGGCGGCTCTGGCGCTGGCGGCGATGCAGTTGGCGCTGCTGGTGCTCGTCGATGCGCAGTTGCACTGGCAGATGGACAATGCGCCGCGGCTGACGGCGGGGCTGGTGTCGGGACTGAGCGGCCGGCTGCTGGTGCCGGGGGCGCTGCTGGTGCTGGCGTGGGCGGCGTGGTGGCATTGGCAGTGGCAGTGGCGGGGGC
>SLDI01000728.1:0-9154 GCA_007125385.1 Phycisphaeraceae bacterium
ATCTCGATGACGCGCGCGTCGTCGGCGTTGACGAGGCTGGCGCCGCTCCTGTCGGGGGTGAGGTCGATGTGGATCTCGGAGCAGGGCCCGCAGGGCCCGGTCTCGCCCATCTCCCAGAAGTTGTCCTTCTTGTCGCCGTAGTGGATGTGGTCGGGGTCGATGTCGGTGACGGTGCGCCAGAGGTTGGCGGCCTCGTCGTCGCGCTCGACGCCGTCGGCGGGGTCGCCGGCGAAGACGGTGGCGTGCAGGCGGGTCTTGTCCAGGCCCCAGACGTCGGTGAGCAGCTCCCACGCCCAGGCGATGGCTTCGCGCTTGAAGTAGTCGCCGAAGGACCAGTTGCCGAGCATTTCGAAGAAGGTGTGGTGATAGGTGTCCTTGCCGACGTCCTCGAGGTCGTTGTGCTTGCCGCCGGCGCGGATGCACTTCTGGGTGTTGACGGCGCGGGTGTAGTTGCGTCCGGCGTCGGCCTCGACGCCGAGGAAGATGTCCTTGAACTGGTTCATGCCCGCGTTGGTGAACAGGAGGGTGGGGTCGTCGTGGGGCACGACGGGGGAGCTGGGCACGAAGGTGTGCCCGTGCTTGTCCTGGAAGAAGCGGATGAACTGGTCGCGGATCTCGTGGCTGGTGGGCATGGGGTCGTCCGGGGCTTGGGTTCAGCGTCGAACACGGGAGTATAGTCGAAGCGTTGGCGGTGGTCGCCGCGCGCGGATGAGGGTGGCGCGGCCGGTGACGCGTGCCCCCCCTCCCGCCGGGAGGGGCTGGGGGAGGGTGCGTCCAGACGCCCTGCGTCATCGGCATGGCGAGCATGCACGACGATCGAGCGCACCCCCACCCAGCCTCCCCCCAAGGGGGAGGGGTCGGAATGCGTCGCGTCGCCGACGCGTCGTTTATCCTGTGGCCGTGCAACCCCCACCGGAGACACGCCATGGCTGAGATCAAGCACATCGGCTACGTGGGCCTGGGCATCATGGGCGCGCCGATGGCCCGCAACCTGCTCAAGGCGGGCTACACGCTGACGGTGCACAACCGCACGCCCGCCAAGGCCAGGGCCCTCGTCGACGCCGGCGCGACATTGGTCGATTCGCCCGCGGCGGTCGCCGACGCCGGGCCGGACGTCATCTGCATCAACGTCACGGACACGCCGGACGTCGAGCAGGTGCTCTTCGGCGACGGCGGCATCGTGTCGGCGGCCGCGCCCGGCCTCATCGTCGTCGACCACTCGACGATCAACCCCGTCGCCACGCAGGGCTTCGCCCGGCGGCTCAAGGACGAGTTCGACGTCACGCTCATCGATGCCCCGGTCTCCGGCGGGGACGTCGGGGCGCAGAAGGGGACGCTGAGCATCATGGTCGGCGGGCCGGACGACGCGGTGGCGCGCGTGCGGCCGATGCTCGAGGTCGTCGGCTCGAGCATCACGCATCTGGGCGAGGTGGGCCTGGGCCAGGCGTGCAAGGCGTGCAACCAGGTGGCGGTGGCGTGCACGCTCATGGGCGTGTGCGAGGCGCTGGCGCTGGCCCGGCGTACGGGCCTGGAGATGCACCGGATGCTCGAGGCGATCGGCGGCGGCGCGGCCGGTTCGTGGCAGATGACCAACCTGGGCCCGAAGATCGCCGACGGCGACTTCGACCCGGGCTTCATGATCGACCTGGTGCTCAAGGACCTGAACATCGTCAACGAGACCGCGCTGGGCAAGCGGCTGGCGCTGGCGGGCACGAGCGCGGCGGAGCGCTACTTCCGCATCGCCGCGGCGCACGGCCACGGCAAGCTGGGCACGCAGGCGATGGCCAAGGCGCTGGAGGTGCTCGGCAACGTGACGCTCAACGATGAGCCGGCGCCGGCGACGCGCGGCTGACGCCCGCAACGAAGGCGGGCGCCACGGCTTGACCGCGAAGCGGCAAGCCGTGCGATCGTCGACAAACGCACGGCCTGCCCTGCGGGACAAGCCGTGGCACCGCGATCGCGAGGTACCGATAACACGGCGCAAATTTTCATAACCCCGCCGAACCCGATCCGTTATAGTGAAAGGCACGTCGCGGTTGGCGCGGCCTGACCAAGGAGCCATCACCATGCCGCAACTGATCAACTCCGCACTCTGGCGTCGTCTGCTCATGGGCGGCGCGCGCGTCGTGCCCTGGCCGGCCGACCTGGCACTGACGGCGCTGCGCGTCTTCACCGGCCTCGCGCTGGCGCTGGCGCATGGGTGGGGAAAGATTCCGCCGAGTGAGCAGTGGGTCCACCAGAGCCTCGGTGCCGGGGACAATGCGATGGGCCTCCCCTTTCCATGGGTTTTCGCGTGGTGTGCCGCGCTGGCGGAGTTCGTCGGCGGCCTGCTGCTTGCGGCCGGCCTGTTGGGGCGCCCCGCGGCCGTGCTCGTGACCATCAACATGGCCGTTGCCGCCTTCGGCTTCCATTGGCTGACACGGCAGGATCCTTTCGGAGGCATGGAGATGGCGCTGCTGTTCTTCTTCATCGCCCTGACGTTCGTCTTCGTCGGCAGCGGGCGGTTCTCCGTGGACCGTTTCCTGCGGTGAGTGCCGCGACGATGCAACCACCGATGCGTGATGATGCATGGTGATGAGCAAGACCACGCCGACGCGTCGCGTGAAGACGATGGTAATGGAATAGCTGCCTTTACCAGGGTTGGAGGTAATCAGGGCGCCGCGGCCTGATCGCGAAGCGGCGAGCTGTGCGATGGTCGACCGACGCACGGCTTGCCCTTCGGGACAAGCCGTGGCACCCGGCGCCACGGCCTGATCGCGAAGCGCCGAGCCGCGGCCTCGCAACACACAGCACCCTTCGGGATGCTGTGTGGCACCCGCCGCTAAACCCCGCACACGAACCGTGGGCCGTCGCTCCCTGAGCGACGGCGAACCACCACATCGGTGTGCATCACCATGCATCGGTGGTTCCTCCCCCGCGCCCGCGCGCATGAAAAAGCCGGAGCCTCGCGACTCCGGCTTATCGATCGTCAAGCCCACGGCTTGTCAGTACACGATGGCGGTGGCTTCCTCGATCACCTCGATGGCCTGGCGGACGTGGAAGGGCTTGCGCAGGTAGCCGTCGAAGCCCTTGCTGGTCAGGTGCTGGCTCTGGCCCTCGGTGAGCTTGGCGCTCATGGCGATGACCTTGGTCAGTTGCAGGTCCTCGTTGTCGCGCACGAGCTTGAGGACCTCTTCGCCACGCAGGTCACTGAGGTGCATGTCCACGAGCATGACGTGGGGCCGGAACTTCTCGCAGGCGATGCCGGCGGCGAAGCCGTTGTGGGCGGCGCGCACCTCGTACTGGGCCTGCTCCTGGAGGACCTTGCTGAGCACCTCGATGATCTCGGACTCTTCGTCGACGATGAGCACTCGCGTCGTGCCGGATTGAAGCCCGTCCATGGGAATCTGGTGGGCTTTCATGAAGCGCACCAGGGAGCTGAGCGGGATGCGGCGGTCCTTGGAGCCCGGGATGCGGTAGCCGCGCAACTGCCCGGAGTCGAACCACTTGCTCACGGTGCGTGGCGCGACGTTGCAGATCTTGGCGACTT
Source organism: Phycisphaeraceae bacterium (assembly GCA_007125385.1). Classification (GTDB taxonomy): domain Bacteria; phylum Planctomycetota; class Phycisphaerae; order Phycisphaerales; family Phycisphaeraceae; genus SKPT01. The sequence goes on from SLDI01000728.1 coordinate 3,530, forward strand.
CCCCGGTGGTGAGAATGTCCTTTTGCCTTGGCATGTGTAGCTCGCCCCTTCTCCTGGACTGATGGAGGTGTCCGTCAGCCAGATGATCGGCGTTTGGCAAGCGCTGGTTAACCGCGGGTGCGGAAAATGGAATGATCGTGCGCTTTGTGCGTCCGAGAAGGCGCGGTGCGGCGCGCGGCTCAGACCATGAATCATCGGCCTGGCGCACGCGATGGCTCGATGACGGCGATGCGCGGCGCTTATCGGACGGGTGTGGGGTTATCGGGCAAGGCGCTGGCGTGGCGATGTGTCAGCGCGTCGTCTCGCGGATGCGTGTGCGGCGGGTGGTCTCGGAGTAGACGTCGTGGATGCGGCCGCGGAAGCTGCGTTGGCGATCGGTGGTGATGGTGACGCTGCGTTCGTAGACGGCCGGGGCGGTGCCGAGGTCGACGGCCGGGTGCAGGTCGTTGCGCCACTGGTACCAGGCCAGGGGCGGCGCGGGTCGCTGCTCGCGGAGCTGGCTGTGGCGGACGGTGTCGAAGGTGGTGGAGGCGGGCGGGGCGACGCGGGCCTCGCCGGTGCGCGTCACGGGCGTGTGGCAGGCGCTGCCGAGCATGGCCGCCAATGCCAGGGTCAGGATGGTCGCCGCTCGGGTCATGGCCAAGGTCCCGCGAAGGGCATGCCGGGGCGCCGGGCGTGCCACGCCACTGGTCGGAGGTGGTCAAGCTCCAGCTCCGACAGGATGTTACGCGTCACACCCGGGCCCGGTCGCGTCGTATGGGCTGGCCTGGTTGCGACGTGATGTTGCCTGCACGCCACACGCGGGCCGGCGAAGCGGGCGAGCGTTGTTGCCTGCGGGCAACACCGGGCCGCGGCGGCGGCCCCTTCCGGAGGGAGGCGCTTGGCGGAGCCGCAACCTTCTACACTGCCGCGATGGCCATTCCCGCGTTTGTTGCCGAGACGCTGGCGGACCTGGAGGTGACGCTGAGCGACGCCCAGCTTGGCCTGCTGGCCGACTACGTCGATCGCCTGCTGGAGGCGAATCGGCGGATGAACCTGACGGCGGCGCGCGAGCCGGCCGCGGCGTGGCGGCGGCTGATCCTGGACAGCCTGACGCTGGTGCCGGGGCTGGAGCCGGTGGAGGCGGGGGCGAGGCTGATTGATGTGGGCACGGGCGGGGGGATCCCGGGGGTTCCGCTGGCGATCGCCCGGCCGGACGTGCACGTGACACTGCTCGATGCCACGGGCAAGAAGGTGCGCTTTCTCGAGCAGTGCATCGAGGCGTTGCCGCTGGCCAACGCGACGGCGATCCAGGGGCGGGCGGAGGAGCTGGGGCGGGATCCGGCTCATCGCGGGCGGTATGACCTGGCCACGGCGCGGGCGGTCGGGCCGGTGGCGGAGGTGCTGGAGTACAGGCTGCCGCTGGTCCGCGTGGGCGGGCGTGTGCTGGCGATGAAGGCGTCGCAGGCGGAGCGCGAGCTGGGCGAGGCGGGCGACGCGCTGGCGATCCTGGGGGCGGGCGAGGTGCAGCTCGTGGAGGCGTATCCGCCGGCGTTCGGGCAGGAGCTGGTGGTGATCAGCATCGTCAAGGAGCGGCCGACGCCCGAGGGGTACCCGCGTCGGCCGGGGGTGCCGCGGCAATCGCCGCTGTGAGGCGGGGAGCGGGGTTTGGGGATCGGGGATCCGCAGAAACGGCTTGCGGAGGCCCGATCCGGAGAAAAGACTGGACGCCGCCGCCGCGGCGCGCAACCATATCAGGGTCGACACGGCCGCGTGTGCGTGTCCGTTCGTGTTCATCTGTGGCTGACTGCGCATGAAATTTGAATACACCGAGTTTGACGGCCAGGGCTTCCAGGGCCCCGACGCGCTCTTTCCCGACGCCAAGGTGGCGCAGTTCATCATGCAATACGGCCAGCAGGCGCTGGATGCGATGCAGAAGCTCGAGGGCGAGGCGGAGCAGCAGTACATCCAGGACATGATCGACGCGGGGCTGCTGGAGCCGGGCGAGGATGAGGAGGGCAACGCCACGCTCAAGCTCACGCCGCGCATGGTCAAGGGGATCCGGCACAAGGCGCTGCTGGAAATCTTCCAGGGGATGCAGCGCGGCAACAAGGAGGGGCACCCGACGGACGACCCGGGGCGCACCAGCGAGCGCGTCGAGGGGACCAAGCCTTACGAGTATGGCGACCCGCTGAGCGAGATCGACCTGGCGGCGACGATGCGCAACGCGCTGGCGCGGCAGGCGGCGGAGCGTCAGCAGGCCGGCGATGACGCCGGGCCGGGCCTGCCTCTGCACATCAACGCGGGCGACTTCGAGCTGCACCTGACGGAGGGGGCGGGCGACTGCGCGACGGCGATGCTGATCGATCAGTCGGGCTCGATGATGCGCTGGGGGCGGTTCTACCAGGCCAAGCGCGTGGCGCTGGGGATGACGGAGCTGATCCAGCAGCGCTTCCCGCAGGACACGATCGACTTCGTGGGCTTCTTCACGCTGGCGGAGCGGATTCTTGATCGCGACCTGCCGCTGGTGATGCCCAAGCCGATCTCGCTGCGCGACTACCAGGTGCGCCTGCGCGTGCCGCTGGCGCAGGCGCAGCAGAACCAGGAGCAGATCCCGCTGCACTTCACGAACCTTCAGCTCGGGCTGCGGCTGGCGCGGCAGACGCTGGCGCGGCGGTCGGCGGCGAACAAGCAGATCTTCATCATCACCGACGGCCAGCCGACGGCTCACGCCGAGCCCAACGCCGCGGCGCCCACCGAGGGCGAGATGCTCTACCTGCTGTATCCGCCCAACGAGCGCACGGCCACGGCGACGCTGAAGGAGGCGCTGACCTGCCAGCAGCAGGGCATCCGCATCGCCACGTTCGCGCTGATCGAGGACTACTGGGGCATGGACTGGGTCGGCTTCGTCGACCGCATGACGCGGCTGACGCGGGGGATGGCGTACTACTGCACGAGCGAGGACCTGAGCTCGACGATCATCGAGAGCTACCTGGCGGGGAAGAAGAAAAAGAGCGTGATCGGGTAGCAACGCGGGGAGTCGCCGCGAACACATCTGGAACTGTCGAAATGCAGCCTTTCATATTCATAGGCAGCCTGTTGGTTCGCCGCTCCACTCCGCCCGAACGCGCCGTTCTGCTGTTCACGGGCGTGATCATTCTGGTCGGCTTCGGGTTGGCGTGCCTTTACTTTGGCTCCACCGCCGCGCCGGACAAGGCCGCCGAGGCCGCCGAACTCCGCTTCTGGGGCTTCGTCCTCATCGGCTCCGGCTTCGGGCTGTGGGGGCTCTACCGCCTCGCAGGGTGGGTGGCGGATCAAATCCTTGGATAGATCTGGCGGGCGGTGCATCCGGTTGCTGGCTGTCGCCGTTCGGCGCGAGGGAGGTCATCGCATGATGGGTCGATCGCTTTTGGCGCTCACGCTGTCGTGTGTTGCGCTACCGACCCTCACCATCGACGCTACACTGCCCGCATGCCCGACGAACTCCACATCGAAACGTTCACGCTCGGCGACTGGATGACCAACTGCTTCGTCGTCCACGCCCCCGCCACCGGTGCGGCCGGGGGTGACTGCGTCATCGTCGACCTGGGCTTCGACCCCGAGCCCGTGTTCCAGTACATCGAGGCCAACAACCTCACCCCGAGCAAGGTCGTGCTGACCCACGCCCACGTCGACCACATCGCCGGCCTGCCGGAGCTGCGATCGCGCTACGCCGACCTGCCGATCCTCATCCACGAGGCGGAGCGCGACTTTCCCGGCGACCCGGCGCTCAACCTGTCGATCGCGCTGGATCGGCCGGTCGTCGCCCCGGAGCCGGACGACGTGCTGAGGCACGGCCAGCGGATCGACCTGGCCGGGTTCGCGTTCGAGGTCCGCCACACGCCCGGGCACAGCCCCGGCGGGATCACGCTGTACCAGGCGGAGCACCGCGTGGCGATCGTCGGTGATGCGCTCTTCGCCGGGTCCGTCGGCCGGACGGACTTTCCCACCAGCGACGGGCCGGGGCTCATCCGCTCGATCCGCGAGCAACTGCTGAGCCTGCCCGACGAGACGCAGGTCTTGCCCGGGCACGGCCCGGCGACGACAATCGGGCGTGAGCGGGCAAGCAATCCGTTCCTGCAATGAGCAGGCAGGCGGCGCGCGGCGCTGCCTGTCTGGCGTTCATCCGTGTCCAGCCGTGGCCACCACCCGCTTCGGAGCCTCGCCATGACCACCAGTGTTCTGATCATCGTGACCGTCGCCCTGCTCGCCTTCGCCCTGGCCGCGACGAGCGACGCCCAGACGGGCTGGTCGCCGCGGGAGGAGGTGATCGAGCGGTTTGAGAATCATCCGCAACTGGCGAGCCTGTACCGCGAGCAGGATGTGCCGACGTACGAGCTCCCCGACGCGCTGGTGGGCGTCGACGGCCGATCGATCGACACGGCCGAGGCGTGGCGGGCCAACCGCCCGGCGCTGCTGGAGCTGTTGCGTGAGCAGATGTTCGGCCGGCGGCCGGGCCAGCCCGAGTCGCTGACGTTTCACACCGCGCGACGCATCGACGATGCGCTGGACGGCAAGGCCACGTTCCGCAGCATCGAGGTGCGCAGCGAGCACCAGGGGCGGGAGCACAGGTTCGAGCTGGTGATCCTGACGCCCAACGCGCGAGGCGACGGGCCGGTGCCGGCGTTCGTGCTGATCGACTTTCCGCGTCGCGGGCGGGACATGACGGGCCCGGACGAGCGGGGGCGCTGGGCGCCGGACGTGATCGTGGAGCGGGGCTATGCCGCGGCGGTGATTCATGGCGAGGACCTGGCCCCCGATGACGCCGAGCGCTTCACCGAGGGTGTCATTCGCCTGTTTGAAGGTGATGCCGCGGCCGGGCAACGGGCCCCGGACGCGTGGATGACGATCGCGGCGTGGAGCTGGGGCGCCAGCCGGGCGATGGACTTCTTCGAGCAGGATGAGGCGATCGACGCGTCGCGGGTGGCGGTGGTGGGCCACTCGCGCAAGGGCAAGACATCGCTCTGGGCCGGGGCCGAGGATGAGCGCTTCGACGTGGTGATCTCCAACGACTCGGGCTGCGGCGGGGCGGCGCTGAGCCGGCGGGCGTACGGCGAGACGGTCAAGGCGATCAACGACCGCTTCCCGCACTGGTTCACGGAGCACTTCAAGGCGTACAACGAGCGTGAGAACGAGCTGCCATTCGATCAGCACCAGCTCATCGCGCTGAGCGCTCCGCGGGCGGTGTACGTGGCCAGCGCGGATGAGGATCTGTGGGCCGACCCGCGCGGCGAGTACCTGGCGCTGGCGCACGCGTCGCGGGTGTGGGGGCTTTGGGGGCACGACGCGCTCGACCCGGAGGCGATGCCCGGGCTCGACGCACCGGTGACCACGGGCGTGCTGGGCTATCACATCCGCAGCGGCGGGCACGCGCTGACGCGCTACGACTGGCAGCGGTACCTCGACTTCGCCGCCGCGCGCTGGGGTCGGTGACGGCCGGCCCATGATGGCGGGGGTGAGCGACGTGGACGAGCGACGACTTATCAATCGCGTCCAGGGCGGCGACGCAGGTCGTGGCCTCGGTTTATTGACCTTTGAATGGTCGCTTTAACTGCAGGTCGCGCGGTGCCACGGCTTGTCCCGAAGGGCAAGCCGTGCGCTGGCCGA
>SLDI01000215.1:0-9138 GCA_007125385.1 Phycisphaeraceae bacterium
CATTCAATGGTCAATAATGAGTCGTCCATTTGGCTATCACAGGATGCCTCCATGCCCGAGTCGCCAGCGCCGCGTACGCGTACCAGGATGAACGTGGATGTGTTGCAGGTTGTTTGTTCTCTGTGACCTCTGTGCCTCTGTGGTGAATAATCCGGGCTCGCGAAGCGGCAAGCCGTGGCGCGGCCGAGGGCGGCACGGCTTGCCCTGCGGGACAAGCCGTGGCACCCTCAGTCCTGCGTTCTCGGACAGAGCCTGGGTTCGCTTGTGCGCCCAGGGGGGTGCGGCCCGAGCGGCGACAGAAAATCTCCGATCCGGATCTCACGGTCATACCGGGGGGCGGTTGCGCGTGCGTTGAGGAGCTCCGTTGGCAATTCTGAAAAAATGGCCAGGGATTACCCTGCGCCGGAGTGCCTGAGCCAAGTCGGCGCGTCGATGGGCCGATATCACGGTAGGACGGGGAGGGCTCAATCGGGGTGCAAGCTGTTGTCGCTCAGGCGTGAGAATCAACCCGGTCCAATGCCGCGCGTCATCGACCCGCTGCGGCTGGCGCCGGAGGTCGAGCAGAAGCTGTTGGCCGATCTCTGGGAGCAGGCGGAGGGTTACGCGGGGGATGAGCGTCGGCAGGAGCCGCGCTATCCGTGCGACGAGCGGGTGGAACTGATTGTCGAGATGCGCCACCCCGGGTCGTCTGAGCCGGTGCGTTATCTCGTGCGGCCGCGCGACATCAGCCGCAGTGGCGTGGGTTTTCTGCATGGCGGTTTCGTCTACGAGGGCACGTGCTGCCGGACGATCCTGATCACCGCCGCGGGGGAGCCGTTGGTGCGTGACGGTGAGGCGGTGCGATGCCGGCACGTGCGTGGGCATGTCCACGAGGTGGGGCTGAGGTTCGAGAAGGTGATCGAGCCGGAGCGGTTCGTTGCATCGCCCGATGCTCAACCGGAGCCGGCGGCGGCGAGTGAGGACGTGGACAGCCAGGCGCTGCCTGGTTTGAGCGGGCGGGTGATGTACGTTGACGGGTCGCCGGACAGCCGGGCGCTATTCGAGTATGTGGTGGGCGACAGCGGGATCACGCGTCACGTGGTGAGCGACGCGATCGAGGCGTTGCAGCATGCCGGGAGCGTGACTTTCGATCTGGTGCTGACGGAGGTCGCGCTGCCGGAGATGACGGGCCTGGAGCTGGTGCAGGCGTTGCGTGAGGCCGGCTGCCAGGCGCCGGTGGTGGCGATGACGGCCGACGAGGTCGCCTCGGCCAAGGCCTGTGATTTCGACAACGGCTTTGCGGAGTATCTGTTCAAGCCCCTGAGCGCGGAGGTGTTGCTGCCGTTGCTGGCGCGCTACCTTGGTGGCGATGAGGGGCGGCCGCTCGAGCCGCTGCCGCCGCTGTCGAGCCAGAAATGGCATGAGGCGGGGCTGCGTCCGCTGATTCTGGACTTTCTGCGTCGACTCGGGCCGCAGCTTGACGAGATGGAGAAGGCGCTGCAAGAGGGCGGCCAGCCGAAGCATTTGAGCAGGCCGGCGCTGGAGCTCAAGGCCGCCGCCCTCGGTTATGGCTATCCGCTGATCGGCGACGCGGCTGCCCAGTTGCACAAGGGGGTGAGCGCCAATGGCTCGGCTGCCCCCGCCGAGCTGCGCCAGCACGTGGAGAGGCTTCGCGCCCTGCACCAGGCGGCCTGCATGGCGCCCGAGATCGAGTTGTGAGGTGCCCCATGCGGGAGCTGTTCGTTGCCCGACAGCCGATCCTCGACGCGCAGCAGAGCCTCGTGGCCTACGAGCTGCTGTTCCGCGGCAGCCAGGACAACAAGTTCACCCACGACGATGGCGACGCGGCCTCGACGCAGATGCTCTACAACACGGTCAACGTTCACGGGCTCAATCGCCTGACCCGCGGCCGGCCGGCGTACGTGAACATGACGCGGCAACTGCTGCTGGATGAGACCTACCGGATCCTGCCCCCGGAGCTGACGGTCATCGAGCTGCTGGAGACCGTCGCCCCCGAGCCCGACGTTGTCGCGGCCTGTCGCCGGCTGAAGGAGCAAGGCTACCGGCTGGCGCTGGACGACTTCGTGAACGCGCCGGGGTACGAGCCGCTGCTGGAGCTGGCGGACGTCGTGAAGCTTGACCTGCTCAGCGAGCCTCGCAGCGCGTGGGAGAAGACGGCGCGGAAGCTGGGCCGGTGGAAGCTCGAGCTGCTGGCGGAGAAGGTCGAGCGGGTGGAGGACTTCGAGGCGGCCCGCGACATGGGCTTCGCCTACTTCCAGGGCTACTTTTTCGCGCGTCCGCGTGTCATGGCGGGAAAGGATGTGCCCGGCTTCAAGCACACGTACCTGCAACTGCTCGAGCAGATCAACAATCCGCAACTGGACTGGGACGAGCTTGAGAGCGTGATCAAGCAGGACGTGTCGCTGTCGTGGAAGCTGCTGCGTTACCTCAACTGCTCGACGATGGGCCTGAGCCACCGTGTGCGTAGCGTTCACCACGCGCTGACGCTGCTGGGCGAGCGGCCGTTCCGCCAGTGGGCCAGCTTTCAGGCGTTGGCGATGATCGCCGACGACAAGCCGCCGGAGCTGCTGCAACTGGCGCTGGTGCGTGCCCGGTTCGGGGAGTTGCTGACGCAGGCGGTGGGCGAGGGGGAGCGGCGGTTCGACGGGTTCATGCTGGGGCTGCTGTCGGTGCTCGATGCGCTGGTTGATCGGCCGCTGGCGGAGCTTGTTGAGCAGATTCCGCTCAGCGCCGACGTGCGCGCCGCGTTGTGCGGTGAGGCGAGCGTCCTGCGTCCGCTGAACCTGTTGATCCGGGTCTGTGAGCGTGGCCAATTCGCGCTTGTGCAGCGTACGGCCGAGCAACTGGGCGTGGAGCCGGCCGTCGTCGCGGAGGCGTATGAGGCGGCGATGACGTGGGCGGACGAGCTCGCCGAGCAGGCGTCCCGGTCCGAGGCGGCGGCGTGACGGTGGGGGCGTGACGGGGGGCCTGACGGCGGGGGCGACCTGCACGCCGAGCCGGTGGGGTTGTTCTGCGTTTCGCTGTCCCGGTGTCCTGGTCAGGCCGTCATGGCAGCCGCAATCGCACTTCAGGGTCCCCGGTCACGTTGAAGCTCGCGCCGGCCGGTGCTCGGCGTTGAGAAGGCGATAGCACGGTTCACAGCCGTAGAACTCGATCAAGCCGTCGCGGCCGAGCTGGAGGATCTGCATCGCATGCGGGGCGACGTGGTGACGATCATCAAGGTCGTGCGCAGCCGGTGAGCCCCTGACCGGCGACGGTGAGGTGCACCTGACGGTCACGGTGAGGTGGGGTTCGAGCCGCTGGCGGCGTCCGGGCGGTACCGCTTCCACCTGCCCGGCTTGCCGGCGGATCGACCGGGGCGGCTGGAGATTCGCCTTGACGCTCGGGCGTAGCGCCGGCAGTGTGGGCCCGGCGCGTGGACAACGCCGGCGATTCCGCCCATGATGGACCGCAACGCCACCGCGCAGGCTGACCTTACACCCCGCACACCCTCGGAGCTTCTGAATCGTGCCTACGCAGCAACCCAAAGTCGTCATCCTCGGGGCCGGCAGCCTCTTCTTCGGCCGCAAGGCCATCTGGCAAATGGTCCACAGCCCCCACCTGAACCGGGGCACGCTGGGCCTGGTCGACACTGACGCCGAGCGTCTGATGAAGATGGAAAAGCTCGCCCGGATGGTCGCCGAGCACCACGGGGTGGGCCTGACCATCGAGGCCTCGACCGAGCGCACCGACGTGCTCGACGACGCCGACTTCGTCGTGCTGAGCTTCGCCGACCGCAACGCCCACTTCCGCGGCATCGACTGCCAGCTCAGCGCCAAGTATGGCATCCGCATGTGCTCGGGCGACACGATCGGCCCCGGGGGGGTGATGCGCACCGCGCGCGAGTTCCCCGAGATCATCGCCGCCTGCCGCGACATCGAGAAGCAAGCCCCCAACGCGTGGGTCATCAACTACATCAACCCCACCGCGGTGCACGGCATCGGCCTGCGGCGGTACTTCCCGGAGCTCAGGAGCTTCGCCCTGTGCGATGCCCAGTGGCACCTGCGCCGGGCCTACGCGGGTCTGGCGGGCGTGCCCGACGACGAGAAGTTCGTGCTGCTCACGGCCGGGCCGAACCATTTCACCTGGGTCATCAAGGCCCGGTACGATGGCCGGGACGTGCTGCCGGACATCGTCGACGCCATCCGCCGCAGCGCTGAGGCGGATGCGAACAGGCAGGCCCAGGGTGCCGCGACGCAGGCCAAGGGTTACCAGAACAACGCCATCGCCATCGAGCTCTATGAGGGGCTGGGCGCCCTGCCGACGGTCCTTGGGCACACGAAGGAGTACGTCCGGTACTACCAGGGGCTGGGCAAGGCCGGCCGGGACCGCCACGATTCGCTCAAGCTCTTCGAGGTGCCCGATCGCATCGCCTGGACCGAAGCCGTCTGGCAGCGCGTGGACGCGTACATCGCCGGCCAGGCTCCGATCGGCGAGTTCGACACCGAGTTCGGACCGGACCCGGCGACGGACGTGATCGAAAACATGTGGGCGGGCCTGGGCAAGCGGATGTTCATCAACACCAGCAACGACGGCGCGGTGCCCAACATGCCCGACGACGCGTTTCTGGAGCTGTATTGCGACCTGTCGATGGACGGGCCCCGGCCCGTGGCGCACGGTCCGCTGCCGGTGGGCATCCGCGGCATGTGCCAGCTCGTGCTGGACACGCACGAGCTGACGGCCGAGGCGGTGTACGAGGGCCGGCGCGACCTGCTGCGCCGGGCGCTGCTGGTCGATCCGCTGACCAACTCCATCGGCGACGCGGACGCGCTGCTGGAGGAGCTGCTCGAGGCCGAGGCCGACGCCCTGCCGGAGCATCGTTTTGGCGGCGCGACGGGCGCGGGCGTGTGAGGCACACGGAAACGGGCCGGCAGGGTTTGATGCGGATCCGGTCAAGCGTCTGGGGGTGGGCTGCCACGTGTTGACGGGAAGCGGCAGCCGTGGACGCGGAATGACGCGTGCCGGGGCGACGCGGCCCTGGTTGACGGCGTCGCCCTGGATGGCTCCGCCCGTGCCGCTGAGGGTGCCGGTGCTCCAGATGTGGACAGTTTCGTTTTCGTCAACCTTGACGACGCCATCGTTCGCGACGCGCAGGGCGGCGTCGCCGCCGAGGTCGTGGGCGCGCGGCTGGAGGTGGGCGCCGCGGCGCTGGCGATGCTGGCAGGGGGGTTGCGTGGTGGCGGGCGAGTCGGTCATGGCAGAGGTGTTGACATCATTCACAGGCGATCCACCTGCTCGCGTGCGATCCGGACCCACCGGCCAAGCCGCCAGGGCTCATGCTGGACGGTGTGCGTGTCCTTGAGAATGATCTCCAGCGGCTGGCCGCGCGCCACGTCGAGCGTGTGGCGGATGTCCGCGGCAATGGCGCGCTCGTTGAAGCCGACGCACACGGGCACGGGGTCGGCCTTGCGGCTGAAGATGCAGCGGCCGGCGAGCTTCGAGGCCAGCGTCGCCTGGTCGGCCTTGGGGGCGACCGAGACGCGCCGCAGCCGCGGCACGTCGCGCATCACCACGTCGATGCGATGCTCCAGGCCCTCGCAGCAGCCGTAGCAGTTGAGCCCGAAGCGATCCAGCAGCGGTTGCTGGTAGGGCATGATGAACTCGGCGAACATGGCCGGCGAGACGCCCACGGTCTCCTGCGACTCGGCGAAGCCCCAGCGATCGGCGAGCGACACCGGGTCGTTGGCCGCCGGGTCGCCGGCGGGCAGCTCGTCGGTGTAGGCCAGGCCGCCCGAGCCGACGTACTGCCCCTCGGCCGCGGGCGTGAGCAGCCGCTCGCGCTCGGTGAAGTCCATGAACCGGGCCATGTCGTCGCGAAGGAAGGCCATGAGGCGATGCACGGCCTGGGGCTGGTCGATCATCGCATACATCAGCGGCTCGATGCCGATGAGGTAGACGAGCGTCTGCGTCAGGCCGACCGTCCACCAGAAGCTGCCCCGCAGGCGCGGCGTGAGCAGGTCGCCGAACATCGCATCGGCGCGCTCCAGGTCGCGCTGCGTGGCGTCGCGATCGACGCGAAAGGTGCGCGGCCGAAGCTTGGCGAAGTCGCGGTCGAGGTTCTTGATGGGCGGATCCCACACGAAGCTGCCGCGGTTGTCGCCTTCGACGCGGGGGATGTTGACGCCGAAGTCGCTGACCTCGACGCGCCAGTTCAAGTCGAAGTATGGCTCGACGGGCTGGTCATCGCCGATTTGCTCGCAGGCGAAGACCCGCCGGCGCAGCGTCAGCTCCCAGCGGCGGAGTTGCGGATCGCGGCAGCGGCAGTCGCGGTCGCTCACCAGCTCGTCCCATGAGCCTTCCGGGAAGCAGAGGATCATGGGCTGGGCTGGACTCAGGGCGTTGTGAGCCCGCCAGAGTTGGCGGCGTCGAGCCATCTCGGGGTCGTCCGCGGCCTGGCGCAGCCGACCCGCCAGGGCGCGAAGGATGTCGCGGTCGCGTGCCATGTGCTGCACCTGCCACGCCGTGGGAAAACCGGGGCCATGCCCGGGGCGCAGATCAACAGACCATGGTATCCTTTGATTGCCGGGCGTGCCATCGCCGTGGCGGTGAGCACAGGCGTTCTGCCGCCACCACGAGTTCACCGGAGGGCCATGGCACGCTACTCCAGCCGACAACTACCGTGCCAGGCTGATGTCATGCGGCACTCCGCAGCCGGGCCAGGTTCTCGGCCGCGTGGCCTGGCGCAGGTGGCTGGCGTGGCCTCGCCGAAGGACGAGTACGCCGCCGGCCAGCGTATGGTCAAACGCGAGATGGCGCGACCCAAACATAAAGCGAACGGACGTCAGGCGAGGCCGAGAAGTGGCGATGGTTGTGGTGGCGGGGTGATTGGTGGCTTGCAGGGGCCGTGGCGGGCGATACAATTACGTGACGGTCGATGAGTTGGCCGGGTGCCAGTGCGCGCACGGCCGGCCGGCTCGTTCTTTTTCGTTAACCTCGTGGCACGGGCCGACCTGCGTCGGCCGCACCGCCGCGCCGCCGGCCGCAAGCCCCACGGCTGCCGCCTAGGGCTCGACCCGTTTCCGGGTTGCACGCCGCCGGTCGCGCAATGGGGCCCCACGCCCCGGACAGGAGCTTCTCTCATGGCATCGCTCGCCAAGGACCTGGTCGAAGCCGGCATCCACTTCGGCCACCGCGCGACCAACTGGAACCCGAAGATGGCCCCCTACATCTTCGGCAAGCGGAACCGCATCCACATCATCGACGTCAAGCAGACCATCAAGGGCCTGCTGCTGGCCCGCCGCTTCCTCACCCGCACCGTCGCCTCGGGCAAGGACGTGCTGTTCGTCGGCACCAAGCGCCAGGCCCGCGCCATCCTCGAACGCCACGTGCCCGACACCGGGATGCACTACGTCACCGAGCGCTGGCTGGGCGGGACGCTGACCAACTTCCGCACCATCCGCGAGCGGCTGAAGCGTCTCGAGGAGCTCGAGCACATCGAGAACTCCGGCGAGATCGACAACTACTCGAAGAAGATGGAGGCCCAGCTCCGCCGCGAGAAGGACAAGATCCTGCGCAACCTCGGCGGGATCCGGAACATGACGAAGCTGCCCGGGGCGATGGTGGTCATCGACGTGGCGCACGAGCACAACGCGGTGAAGGAAGCGCGCAAGCTGGGGATCCCGACGGTGTGCCTGATCGACACCGACTCGGACCCGGACTTCGCGGACATCCCGATCCCGGGCAACGACGACGCGATCCGGGCGATCGAGGTCGTCGTCGCCAGTCTTACCGCGGCGGTGATGGAGGGCAAGACGGCGCGGGCGCAGGCGGACCTGGAGCGTAGCGCCGGGCAGGATCAGGGCGAGGCGGCGGGGGCGGCGGAGCGGGGCGGCCAGCCGCGTCGCAGCCGGCGGGCCCAGTTCCGTGCCGAGCATGCCGAGGCCGAGGCCGAGGCCCCGCGTCCCGTGGCCAGCGGGGCGGTGCAGGAATCGGGCGGCGGCGAGCAGGCGGCCCCGCCTCAGGGCTGAGCGGCCACGGCGAGCGTCGCGAGCCCGTCACCGCCGGCGTGCGTGGGGCTCAAGCGGAGAACCTGGGGCAAATCGTCCACGAAGCTGGTGGGTTTCGCTTCGCTCTACCCACCCTACCGAGATCAGTTGAAGGAGATCAAAGTCATGGCGATCACCGCCAAGGACGTCAAGAGCCTGCGTGACAAGACGGGCCTGGGGATGATGGAGTGCAAGGAGGCCCTGGCCGAGGTCGACGGCGACGTCGACAAGGCGGTGGACCTGCTGCGTCAGCGCGGGCTCTCCAAGATGGACACGCGCAGCGACCGCACCAGCGCCGAGGGCCGGGTCGCGGCGGTGGTGTCCGAGGACCGCAGCAAGGGCGCGATCGTCGAGATCAACACGGAGACGGACTTCACCGCCAACAACGAGCAGTTCGTGGCGATGGCTGAGCAGGTTGCCCACGAGGCGCTGAAGCAGGAGCCTGGCGTGGTCGAGGCCAACGACGCGATCACCGCGGCGATCGACGAGGTGCGCCTGACGACCAAGGAGAACGCCCAGTTCGCCCGCGGCCACGTCGTCGGCGGGGCGGGCTCGGTCGTGGGGGCGTACGTGCACTTCAACGGCAAGATTGCCGTGCTCGTGGAGCTGACGGGCGAGGCGTCGGAGGAGCTGCTCAAGGACCTGTGCCATCACATCTCCGCGGGCACGCCCGCCGTGCCGGTGGGCGTGACGGAGGAGGAGGTGCCGGCGTCGATCGTCGAGAAGGAGCGCGAGTACGCCAAGGCCCAGGCGATCGAGCAGGGCAAGCCGGAGAACATCGCCGAGAAGATGGTCGAGGGCAAGATCCGCAAGTTTTACGACGAGCACGTCCTGCTGCGTCAGCCGTTCATCAAGGACGACAAGAAGCAGGTCAAGGATCTGCTGCCGGCGGGAAGCGAGATCAAGCGCTTCGTGCGCTACCAGGTTGGCGGCTGACGGGGGGCAAAGAGGATCGTGGCAAGGCCCGCGGACCCGCGTCCGTGGGCCTTTTTCAGGTTCATCCGGCCATTCCGCGGCCGCCGTGACCATGGCACCGCGGGAGGGGGGCCGGCTTGTAGGAGCGCAGCGGAACCCGTGGGTGATGTGGCCATGGAACGTCCTGCCCCGCGGGGGC
>SLDI01000216.1:0-9130 GCA_007125385.1 Phycisphaeraceae bacterium
CCGGCCGAGGCCACGCCAGCGCGTCAAATGAAAAAGGCCCGGCGAGGGCCGAAGCCCAAGCCGAGCCTTCCGGGGGCAGGGGTAGGTGATTCACGGGCATGATAGCAAATGAACTTCGCAATGCAAGCCCAGCTATTGGCTGGTAGAAAAATTTAATGAACGCGATTAAGTTAGTTTATTTAATTATCTTATAAAAGCACTGGGTCGGTGGACGGCTTGTGGGCGAATTTTCCTCGTGGCGCGCGACCTGCCGCGCCGCCGACCCGGCCGGCGCGAGCCCGTGCTAGATTGTCCCGCCCCGGCCCCCGACGCGAATGCCGATCATGCACGACGACACCTTCGAGCCGCTGCACCCGGAGCGCCTGACCTGGGCGGCGCTGCTGGCGCGCTGGGTCGAGTTCGCCCGCAGCGCCCTGGCCCTGCCCGAGAATGAGCCGGGCCAACGCCTGCGCGCCGCCGTGCCCGACATCATCATGCTCCAGGCCGTCTGGTTCGCCCTTTCCAACCTCGAAGCCCTCGACGCCGACGAGCGCGCCCTGGGCCTGGATCGCGCGGCCGTGCTCATCGAGCGCCACGGCCGGGCGCTGCGCCAGCGCTGGGGCGACGAGCCGCTGCCCGAGCAACTCGCCGAGGTGATTGACCAGGCCGAGGCGGCGCTGACCGCGGCGCGGGCGCGGGGGTAAAGGATCAGGGGCAGGATCAGGAGCGAAGCGGATCAGACGGAGGCTTCGAGCACGGCCAGGGCGGCGGCGAGGTGGACGGGGTCGCCGTCGTGGGCCAGCCGGGCGGGGGCGGTCATGGCCAGCAGGGCGCGTTTGATCTGGGCGAGGTCGGCCCAGTTGTCGTCGACCGGCAGGCCGAGGCTCTTGCGCTCGCGGGCGATCTGGCGGGCGAGTCGCCGGCCATCGAGCCGGTCGGCGCGGCCCCAGAAGAGGTGCTCGAGGTAGATCGCGTCCTCAAGCCAGTGGCCAACGCGGGTGTGGGCGAAGTCGAAGAGCACGGCCGGGCCCTCGGGGGCGGGTTGGCGCGTCATGGCGTTGGCCAGGTGCAGGTCGCCATGGCACCAGTCGTCGCAGGGGCGGTCGTGCCAGGTGCGGGCCCAGGCCTTGGCCTTGCGCTGGGCCTTTTTCAGGGCCTTGTTCCACCGCTGCTGGTTGGGGACGGAGCCGGCCTGCACGGCCTTGCGGGCGCGCTCGGCGACGGCCGGCCAGTCGGTCTGGTAGGGCTCGCCGTGCGGCTCGACGTGCCGGCTGGCGGCGTAGAAGCGGCCGGCGGCCTCGACGAGCAGGTCGAAGCCGGCCGGTCCCCACGCCGAGCCGAGCGGGCCGTGCGGCAGCCGCTCCATCACCAGCCACGCCAGGTCGTAGCCGTTGAGCGCCTCGCCG
Organism: Phycisphaeraceae bacterium; assembly: GCA_007125385.1. Taxonomy (GTDB): domain Bacteria; phylum Planctomycetota; class Phycisphaerae; order Phycisphaerales; family Phycisphaeraceae; genus SKPT01. The sequence continues at coordinate 1,386 of SLDI01000216.1, forward strand.
TGGGCGTACAGCCGGGGCACGACGTCCTCGGCGTGCTGAAGGGCGAGCAGCCACTGCCGCTCGCGCGGGGGGACGGGGAGCTTGACGACGACGGGCTGGTCGGTCTCGTCCTCGTCGCGGTAGGTGGCGTAGCCGGTGACCGCGCCGCCGCGCTGCCAGTCGGTGCGGAACCAGGTCACCGGAGAGAGCCGGCCCTGGCAGGCGCGCTGGAGGACGGGTTCGAGGGTGACGCCAAGCCGGCCGGCGGAGCTGCCGGCGTCGGCGGCGGGTGAGGCGACGAGCGATTGCCCCGCCTCGGTGCCGGTCGGGCCTGCCGGGTGGAGCTCGGCAGGCCCGCGGGAAGCTGTCTCGGACGTGGCGTCCGCGGCCGATCCACCATTCATTGAACGGTTCCGCTACCGGGTGTCTGGCCTACGTAGAGCGTAAGCGACCGCCGGCGGCGGGACAAGTGTTTTCTGAAGCGAGTCGGGCGTCGGTTCCCCCTTGCCGGGTGGGGCCCTGGCCGGCGGCGGTCAGGTGCGGGTTCAGCCGGCCCCGTTGGCGGGGGTGTTGGCAGGGGTGTTGGCGGGGGCGTGGAGCTGGACGCGGGGGTCGTCGCCGGCGATGCGGCGGCTGCGCAGGCCCGCCACGCCGCCGAACAGCAGGCTGCCGCCTTCGAGCGTGCAGTAGTGCAGCCGGTGCCGGCCCGGGGCGAGCGAGGCGGTGAGGACCCATCGGCCGCGGTCGTCACGCTGCATCTGCCGCCAGAGGCTGGCGATGCCGTCGAAGTCGTGGACGAGGTAGACGCGTTCGGCCTCGGGGTGGGCAAGCTCGAAGCGCCAGGTTTCACCGGCGGGTTTCATGGCAAGGCCCCCTCAGGTTCCGAGCGGGCGACCGCGGAAGCCGCCCGACTCGTGTCTTGATCGGTCCGGGGCGGGCGGCGCTTGAATGACGGGCCCGGTAACACACTGGATTGGCGACGGCTTACCCGGATGATTCACGACCGATCTGCTCGTGACGGCGGTCGATCAGGCAGCGGGCCAGGCGCCCGGTGTACCGCCAGCATTGGTCGAACTGGCGGATGAACAGCACCCCGGCGTCGGTCCCCCCCCATGCTGCTCTGCATTCCGCATTCTGAATTCTGAATTCTGAATTCTGAATTCAACCCCCCTCACCCCTGCACCGGGCGCACCTTCACGTGCATGCCGTCGACCGCGACGACGCGCACCGTCGTGCCCGCCTCGATCGTCCCGCCCAGCGCCAGGCACTCCTCGCGCTGGCCGTCGAAGCGCACGGTGCCCACCGGCCGCAGGTCCGTCAGCGCCTGACCCTCGGCTCCCACGGGCAGGTCGCTTACCGGCCGGGCGCTCGGACGCCCGGGCAACGGCTCGTCACCCTCCTCACCCTCACCCTCGCGCTCGCCCGCCTCGTCCGACTCGTGCCCCGGCGTGCGCAGCGTCAGCGCCCGGCCCAGCGGGGTGTCCGGCCAGATCTTGATCGCAAAACCGACCGCGAACGGCAGGGCGATCAACGCGATCGTCGTCGCGATCAGCCCCAGCGTCGTGTCCACCCCGAACAGCACCACGATCCCCGCCACCAGCAGCACCGCCGACGCCGTGCCGATGATCCCGCCCGAGGGCACGAACACCTCCAGGAAGAACAGCAGCACCGCCGCCCCGAGCAGCGCGATCGCCAGGAGGATCGTCGCCGTCTGCCCGTCGCCGTTGCCGTTGGCGGTCTGCTGGGCGAGCGTCAATGTCAACGTCGTCAGGGCGGTTGCGTTCATGAAAGACATTATCCCGCTCCGCGGCGGCGAGGCCAATGCGCCCGGTCCGCCACGAAAGCGGCGAGCCACGAATGAACCCAACTAGACACGAATAAGGCAGTAGTGAACCTGGTGATCGGTCGGTCTCGCGAAGCCGCACGCGGCTGTGTCATCCGTGTTCATTCGTGTTCATTCGTGGCCTTCGGCTCTTCTCGGTGCTCTCTGTGCCTCTGTGGTGATTCCCCGCCGCCTCACACCTCCGCCGCTGCCTTGTCATATCCCGCGTTGCGGTACGCCGGGTCCGCCTCGGGTCCGAAGCCCAGCTCCGCGCACCGCCGGCGAAACGTCGCCACCGCCTCGGCGTAGCGCGGCTCGTCGATCACGTTCCGCCGCTCGCGCGGGTCCGCCTCCAGGTCGAACAGCACCTCCGGCTGCTCGCGGCAATCGGCGCGGTCGTAACGCTGATACTTCAGCGCATCGCGCTTGATCATCAGATTCGTCGCCCCGAACTGGCTCACCGTCTCGTTGGCGTAGCGCTCGTGCCACTGGTCCGTCTCGCCGCGCATCAGCGGCACGAGCGAGCGGCTGTCCAGGCCGGCGCCGTTGACGGTGTCCGCCGCCTCGGGCAGCGACGCCTCGCCGAAGGCGCACAGCGTCGCGAACAGGTCGCACAGGTTCACGTTCTCATGGACGGTGCGGCCTTCACAGCCATGTTGCTCGCGCCACGCGCGCGGCGGGCGGATGATCAGCGGCACGCGGGCCGAGGCTTCGAAGAACTTCTGCTTCTCCCACACGCCATGCTCGCCGAGCATCTCGCCATGGTCGGACGTGTAGATGATCAGCCAGTCGTCGAGATCCTGCCCGAGGTGCTCGAGCTGCCGCATGAGCTGGCCATAGTGCTCGTCGATGGTTTCGATCATGCCGTAGTACGCGGCCGTGGTCCGACGGATCTCGCGCTCGGTCGCGCCGTCGACGCCCACGTCCACCGCCCGGCTACCGAGGAACGGGTGGTCGAACACCGGCTCATCAACGAAAGGCTCGACGCGCTCGAAGTAGTAGGCGAGCTTCTCGTGCGGCGTGATGTAGGGGTAGTGCGGCTGAAGCAGGCTGAGCTTCAGCAGCAGCGGCCGGGTGGGCGTGGCCCGGTCGTACGTCATGTCGACGAAGTAGTCCTCGACGAAGGCGCACGCCGCCTGCGTCGCGTGGCGATCAAAGCGCTGATTGCGGCTGTCGGTGTCGGCGCGGGTGCGGTGGATCTCGGCGAGGTCGGACCACTTCCACCGCGCGTGTCGGCCCGGGCCGCCGTGCCGCTGGAACGCCGCCTCGTCCTTGCCGTCCAGGAAGCGATCGTCGACGAACATGTCCGGCGCGAAGCGCTGGCCCCAGCCCTGCATCTGGTCGTTGCCCACGTGGTGCAGCTTGCCGCAGCACGTCGCCCGGTACGCGTACTGCCTCAGCCGCTTGGCGAACGTCATCGCTCCCGGGGCCAGGTCCTCGCCGAAGCGCTCGACGCCGCAGGTGCGCGGCAGTTGCCCGGTCATCATCGCCTGCCGGCCGGGGATGCAGATGGGCGACGGCGCGTAGGCGTTGCGGAACACGACGCCCGTGCGCGCGAGCTCATCCATCACCGGCGTGCGGATCACGCCGTTGCCCTCGTAGCCGGTGACATCCGGCCGATGCTCGTCGGACATGAGAAACAGAATGTTCGGCGGCATGCGTCGCTCCAGAAGGATTCACCACAGAGGCACAGAGAAGAGAAAGGACAAGCCACAAATGAACACGAATGAACACAAATAAGAAAAGGAAGAAGATGAGGAAACCAGGAAACCAGGAGAAAGGCAAGGGCGCGTGCGCTTCGTTCCTGGTTCCTTTCCTGCCTTCCTGGCTTCCTTATCTCTCTTTAATCGTGTCCATTCGTGTTCATTCGTGGCTCATCTCTTCTCTGTGCTCTCTGTGCCTCTGTGGTTATTTCTCATCGATCGAACTGCGCGTCAAACGCGATCTCGCTGCGCTCGAAGTCCATCCCGCGGATGTACTGGCAGGCCTCGGTCGCCCCGGCCTCGCGGTCCATGCGCGAGTCCTCCCACTCGATGCTCAAGGGCCCGTGGTAGCCGATGTCGTTCAGCGCCACGATGATCTGCTCGAAGTCCGTGTCGCCCCGGCCCACGGAGCGGAAATCCCAGTACCGGCGATGGTCCGCGAACTCGGTGTGCCCGCCGAAGACACCCACCGTGCCATCGCCCTTGCCCCACCACGCGTCCTTCATGTGCGCGTGGTGGATGCGATCCTTGAACTCGTAGATGAAGCGCACGTAGTCCACGTGCTGGTAGCCCAGGTGCGACGGGTCATAGTTGAACCCGAAGCGCTTGTGCCCGTCCACCGCCTTGATGGCGCGGGCGGCGCTGGCGATGTCAAAGGCGATCTCCGTCGGGTGCACCTCCAGCGCGAAGTTGACGTTCTGCTTGTCGAACGCGTCGAGGATGGGCTTCCATCGCTTGGCGAAGTCGGCGAAGCCCTTGTCCAGGTACGCCTGGCTGGTGGGCGGGAAGGCGTAGAGCGCGTGCCAGATGGATGAGCCGGTGAACCCGTTGACCACGGCCGGGCTCTTGCCCCAGTCGTTGTTCGGCCCCAGGCCGTCGGGCTTGGCGTCCATGAACTTGCGCGCCGCCTGGGCCGTCTCGATCATGCGCTGGGCGGCGCGTTGGCGTACGGCCTCGGGCTCGCCGTCGCCATATACCTCCTCGGGCAGGATCGCGGCGTGGCGCTCGTCGATGTGGTCGCACACCGCCTGGCCGACGAGGTGGTTGGAGATGCTGTAGCACGTCAGCCCGTGCTCGGCGAGCGTGCGCCAGCGGGTGGTGACGTAGCCGTCATCCTTCAGCGCCTGGGCGACGTCGAAATGGTCGCCCCAGCACGCCAGCTCCAGGCCGTCGTAGCCGAACTCCGCGGCCTTTTCGCACATGGTCTCAAACGGCAGGTCGGCCCACTGGCCGGTGAAAAGCGTGACGGGTCGGGACATCGTTCGCCTCCTTGTCGTGGCGGATCGCATGATGCACAAGCTCGCCGACGCCGCCGCGCCGGCGGGCGTAGTGTCCACCGGGCGGCGTCGCTTGGCAAGTCCGCGGCCCTGGCAGTGCGTCACGCCCGACACGGCGTCGGGTGGCACGGACAAGCCCCGCAGACTTTGCTTGTCCGCGGCGCCCTGATCGGTGCACATGAATGGGAAGGGCGATCGCGCGGCATATCGTGGCCCGCCGCCAGCAGGACGCACCCTCCCCCAGCCCCCCCGAAGGGAGGGGGGGCCGGAAGCGCCGTCACGCGCCCAAGCGCCCACCGCCCCCGCCCCTCTGCCCCGTGCCTTCGTGCCTTCCCCTCACCCCTCCTCCAGCACCATCGGCGGCCGCGGCGCCTCGCGCAGCACCTCGGTCAGCCGGCCGCGCCTGATGATCTCGTGCCCCTTGCCCCCGCGCGAGACCACCTTGTACTTGGCGGTGTTGATGCGCTGCTCGCCGCCCAGGCTCGTCCTGACCGTCAGCGTGTCGCGATCGTCCACAGCCGTCTTGAACCCCAGCAGGCGATCGCCCTTGGCGAGCTTGACGAGCTGCACGCCCTTGCCCGCGGACGAGAGGTAGTTGATCTCCTCGGCCGGGGCGAGCAGCGCCCGCGCCTCGCGTGACACGGCGATCACCGTCTCCGAGCCGTCGATCGTCTCCACGCCCAACACCTCCGCGCCCTTGGCGGGCCGGGCGAAGCGCCGGCCGGTGCGCGTCGAGGGCTCGACGAACGCGGCCAGGCCGAAGCGCAGCGCGTAGCCGTCGCTGGACACCGCCAGGGCGTGGATCGGCGGGGCGTACTCGCTGCCCGCTTCCTCGGCGATCTCGCCGACGACGCGCCCATCGAGCGACACGGCCGCGACGATGCGCTCGCCATCCTTGAGCTTGAACAGCTTCTGGATCGGCTCGCCGTAGCCCGTCGTCGCGGGGATGTCGGCGATGCGCGCGGTGTAGGCGGTGCCGAAGTTGCTGAAGAACACGGCCGTGGCGCGCGTCGAGCCCGCCACGCACGCCAGCACCGCGTCGCCCTCGCGCAGGCGCGTCGCGGCCGGGTCCTTGATCTCCTTCTGCCGCTTGACCCACCCGTCGACCGTCACCAGCACGTGGGCGTCCTCGGCGACGATGAAGTCCTCCTCGGAAAAGCTCGGCTCATCCTCGCCGGCCTCGATCTCCGTCAGCCGCCTGGCCTTGAGCTGCTTGCGCAGGGCCTCGAGCTCGTCGCGCACGATCGCCCAGCGCCCCGTCGCGGCCTCCTCGTCCAGCAGCGTGCGGATCTCCTTCGCCCGCGCCTGCTTCTCCGCGAGCTCCTCGAGCACGACCTTGATCTCCAGCCGCGCCAGGCGATACAGCCGCAGCTCCAGGATCGCGTCGATCTGCTCCTCGTCCAGGCCCTTGCCTTCGCCCAGCTTCTTCGTGCCGTATTTCTTGAAGATCTTCGCCGCCGCGTCCGCCTTGCCTTCGCTGGCGCGGATGATGGCGATCAGGTCATCGAGCACGTCAGAGGCGATGCGAAAGCCTTCGAGCACGTGGATGCGCTTCTCCAGCGCCGCCAGCTCGTGGGTAAGCCGCCGCGTGACCACCTCCAGGCGGAAGCGCAGAAAGTGGCTGAGAATCTCGCGCAGGTCGCACCGCTCCGGCCGGCTCACCTCCGGGTTGTCCGTGGGCACCAGGCACGTCAGGTTCACCGCGAAGTTCACCTGCATCGGCGTGTGCTTGTAGAGATACGCCATCACCTTGCCGGCGTCGGCGTCCTTCTTCAGCTCCAGCTCGATGCGCACGTCGTCCGTCGACACGTCCTTGACGTCCAGCACCAGCGGCAGCTTGCGCGCCGCGACAATTTCGCCGATGCGCTCAACCAACTGCGCCTTGTTCACCCCGTACGGAATCGACGTGATGTAGAGGTACTGGCTCGCCCGCTTGGTCGGCCCCTTCTGCCACGTGCCCCGCAGCTTGAACGAGCCATGCCCCGTCTTGTAAATGTCGCGCAACACCTCGCGCGACGCCACCACCTGACCGCCCGTGGGGAAGTCCGGCCCCTTGATCGTCATCGCGAGCTGGGCACTGGTCAGCTCCTCGTTCTCGAGCAACCGCAGCAGCGCCGCGAGCACCTCCTCGGGGTTGTGCGGCGGAATGTTGGTGGCCATGCCCACCGCGATCCCCGTCACGCCGTTGACCAGCAGGTTGGGCAGCTTCGTCGGCAGCACGACCGGCTCCTGCCGCGAGCCGTCGTAGTTCGCCCGATACGCCACCGTGTCCTGGTTGATCTCGGCAAGAAGCTCGGCCGCGATCGCTTGCAGGCGGCACTCGGTGTAGCGCATCGCGGCCGGCGGATCGCCGTCGAGCGAGCCGAAGTTGCCCGAGCCCTCGATCAGCGGCAGGCGCATGGCAAAGGGCTGCGCCAGCCGCACCAGGGCCTCGTAGATCGCGCTGTCCCCGTGCGGGTGGTAGCGGCCCATCACCTGCCCGACGACGTTGGCGCACTTGCGATGCTTGGCGTCGGCGCGCAGCCCGTCCTGCCACATGGTGTAAAGGATCCGCCGCTGCACCGGCTTGAGCCCGTCGCGCACGTCGGGCAGCGCCCGGCTGGTGATCACCGACAACGCGTAATTGAGGTACCGGCTCTGCGCCAGCTCGTGCAGCGCCGCCGGCCGCTCGGCGTCGTCGGGAAGCCGCCCCGGCTCGCCGTTGCCCGAGGCGCCGAAGAGGCTGCCGTCGTCACTCGCCTTGCGTCGCCGTGATCCTCGCTTGGCCAAGCCTGACCCTCCCTGGTCTCATGATCCCACGAACACCAACAACGCCCCCCACGAGTAGCACCACGTGGCACCGTGGTGCGGGGCGGGTGCTACTGGCGGCTTGTCCGCCAGTGCCTGGGCGCCACCTATACCGGCGACGCCACGACCAGCGTGCTACGCAGCGCCTGGGCACTGGCGGGCAAGCCGCCACTGGCA
>SLDI01000491.1:0-9077 GCA_007125385.1 Phycisphaeraceae bacterium
GAGTTGGTCAGCGCTGCCTTGCGTAAGGCGATCGAAGCCCGGCGGCCCTCAGGTGGCGATCTGCTGCACCATAGCGATCGCGGCAGCCAATACACCAGTGATACGTATCGCCAAACGCTGCGGACGATGGGCATCACCTGCTCGATGAGTCGAACGGGATGTTGCTATGACAATGCAGCGATGGAGCGGTTCTACTGGTCACTGAAGCACGAATGGACGAATCATGAGAGGTACGTCGACGCGGCCGACGCCCGCCTGAGCGTGTTCAAATACATCGAGGTGTTTTACAACCGCAAGCGGATCCACCAGGCTCTGGGCTACGTCAGTCCGGAGCGTTATGAAGCCGACCACGCCCCGGCGATGAAAGTGGCGTAAAATGTGCCCGCCCGGAATCCGCTAATCGTGGGCCATCGCAGCATGCCAGCGAGGCGCAGGTGGCGAGTGTGAGTCCGGTGACGCGACGCTGGTCGTCCGGGACAGCCGCCCACCGCGCGCGAACCAGACCGCGGGGGACCATCGTCGTCTCGCGGGTTCCGGGTCGTTCTGTCGTTTACCGGGTTCGCGGCGGTGGGCCCGCCGACAGGATCGCCGGCTGCCGGATCCAGCAGGACACCACGGAGGTCGTGCAGGGCGGGGGGATGGCCAGGTGCACGACGGAGTTTGGGGAAAGGCCCGGCGACGGAACCGGTGCGACGCGGCGGAGCCGGCGCCAGCCCGTCACATCAGTCTGGCGCTCTCCTGGGCGGCTTCCGATGGCGGACGCGATTCGGGTCGAGCTGGGGAATTCCCCAGCTGGGTAAGCCGGTAAGGTGTTTGAGATCAGCGGCACGAGCCGACGACATATCGCCGCCCCGCCGCGGTCCACGACGACGGGCGCGGCTCCGGACCTTGCCCCACGCCCACGACCATCGGGAGCTGCCATGAAGATCCAACGCATCGAGACGTTCGCCACCCGCGCCGTCGCCATCGTGCGGCTGACCACGGACGACGGCCGGCAGGGCTACGGCCAAGTCGCGCCCTTCAACGCCGACATCACCGCACAGGTGCTGCACCGGCAGGTGGCGCCGCACGTGCTGGGGGCGAGCATTGAGGGGCTCGCCGACCTGGAGACGCTCAGCGACCGCTGCATCGAGGCCAACCTCAAGTTCCCGTGGTCGTATGTGTGCCGGGCACTTTCGGGTGTGGACACGGCCGCGTGGGACCTGCTGGGCAAGGCGGCGGACCAACCTGTCGCGGCGCTGCTCGGCGGCACGGGACGTGACGTGCCGGCGTATGGCTCGAGCATGAGCCGGTCCATCACGCCGGGGGATGAAGCGGCGCGCCTGTCGCGTCTGCGTGATGAGCGGGGCTTTGACGCGTTCAAGATTCGCGTGGGTCAGGTGGCCGGCCATGACGCGGACGCCTGGCCGGGGCGCACCGAGGCGCTCGTGCCGACGGTGCGGCAGGCGGTGGGCGACGACGTGCGGCTGCTGGTGGACGCCAACAGTTGCTACACGCCGCCGCGAGCGATCGAGGTCGGCCGCATGCTCGAGGCCAACGGCGTGGTGCACTTCGAGGAGCCGTGCCCCTACTGGGAACTGGAGTGGACGGCCGAGGTGGCCGCGGCGCTGGAGTTGGACGTGGCGGGCGGTGAGCAGGACAACGACCTGGCCCAGTGGCGGCGAATGATCCGCATGGACGCCGTGGACATCGTGCAGCCGGATGTGTGTTACGTCGGCGGGCTGACGCGGGCATTGCGGGTGGCGCGGCTGGCGGCGGAAGCGGGCAAGTCGTGCGTGCCGCACTCGGCGAACCTGTCGATGGTGACGCTGTTCACGGTGCACCTGATGTTGGCGATCGAGAACGCTGGGCCCTACGTGGAGTTCTGCATCGAGGACAGTGGCTGGGTGGACGGGCTTTTTGAGCCGGCGCTGAAGGTCGAGAACGGCCGTGTGTCGATCACCGGCGAGCCGGGCTGGGGCGTGCGGGTGAACGTGGATTGGCTGGAGCGGGCGGAGCGGCTGGTGAGCGAGGTGGGGGCGTGAGGCTTGCCGGGCATGGCGGGCCCGCGGGCGACCCGTTGCCCGGGGTGCACGGTGCGGTGATCGGAAGAGGCGGGCCAGGCGTGGCGTCGCTCACTACCGGGTTGTCACCGCTCGTCAGTGCCGAACACTCAGGCCTTGTTCCAGAACTGGATGCCGTTGGTGGCGATGCCTGGCTCCGCGTCGGCCGGCGGTGCCGTGTAGATCCAGATCATCCATGGCTGCCCATCGATCATCCCCTCGAAGCTGACGGCCGGGCTGTCGTAGACGGCCTGCTCGTGGGACGCCAGCGTTGCGTCGAGGTGGATCTCGGGCGGCGCGTCGAACAGCTCGACCATCGGGCCCAGGTCGGCGGCGAAGCCCTGAACCAGGTGTGCACCGTCGTGCGCGCCGCCGACCCACTCGGTGACCGCCTCGTGCAGGCAGATGACGTTCAGGTCGGCCTCCTGGTACATCCGATATCCGTGACCAGCACGTGCACGTCGCGGCAGACGATCGCGCGGCCGTCCTCGCCCGGACTATGGTTCGGGCCAGGCCTCACCCGCGAGAAGCGCATAGGGCTCGACCCCGCGCTGGCGCAGTTCCCAGTGCGCCAGGGTCTGGTGCAGTTCGGCCACGAGGGTGGGGGCGACGCAGCGGCGCCAGTACCGCCGCGCCAGTTGCTCGTGGCCGGCGAAATCGAGCAGGCGCGCCGTGAGGTAGCTGACGGCGATGACGTCAGAGGCGTCCAGCTCAAAATCTTCGAGCAGGCGGTCAATTTCCTCGGGATCGGGCTTGGCCTCCGCCTCGCCGCGCAGCGCCGGCTCCAGGTAACGGATCACCGGCAGGATCGCGTGTCGGCTGACGCCGAAGCGTTGATGCGGCTCGGTGGCCAGCAGGGCGTCGAGATACTGCTGCTCCAGCTCCGGGCGATCAAGCAACTGGGCGTAGTGGACCAGTTGGATGGCCATGGACGGGTCGGGCAGGCTTTCGTAGGCCGTGCGCGTGTTCTCGACGGCCTGATCGAGCTCGCCCTCCATGTAGAGGAACAGGGCCCGCCGCCAATCGTCACGGTGCCTGGGGCGGTGGCCGCGGAAGGCGTGACTGGTCCGCGCCATCTGCGCGGCGGCGTCGGCGTCGCCATGGCCGGTGCGCCGGACGAACCAGTACCAGGTGTACCGGCTGGCGTCGTAGCGCTCGTGCATGCGTCGCAGCAGGCGCTCGGCCTGGGCGTACTGGCCCATGCCCTCGTACGTCTCGGCGAGCACGCGCATCCCCCAGGCCGCGCCGCTGCCCGCGGCCCGGCGGGCGTAAGGCTCGGCCTTGTCGAAGCGGCCCTGGACGTTGAAGTGATAGGCGATGGTGCGCGCCACCATCGGCTTGTTCAGCGCCGATTCCTCGCCATGGGCGAGGTAATCGTCGAGCACGCGCAGCCAGGCGTCCTCATCGCCCTGCTCCAGATGCGTCTCGGCCAAGCGTTCGTACGCCCAGCGATCGTTGGACAGGTCGATGTCTTTGCGCAGCACCTGCTGGGCGTCTTCGATCGGGCCGTGCTCCACCAGCGAGCGCGCCAGGTTGCGCACGAAGAGGGGGTGGTCGCTGAAACGCTCGCGGTATTGCTCCAGTTCGTCACGTTCCTGCACACCCTGCCAGTCGTAGCGCACCAGGTGGGCTGGACCGACGGGTGAATGTGGGCTGACGATGGTGAGGTAGTCGGCGACGAAACGGCGGAACTCGTCGTCCAGGCGGAAGGACGTGGCGGCCAGGTAGCTCACATCGTGGGCGTGGGGGTCGCGGTTGCGTATCACGGCGTCCCAGAGCTCGCCCTCAAGGTTGTCCAGCGGCTCGACGAACCACCACGGGCGGAGGAACATGATTGCCATCGGGATCGGCAGGTCCCCGAACTCGATCTGCCGCCACCGCTCGGCGATCGCGTCCGCGTCGCCGTAATGCGGCAGAGATTCGAGGATTGGCTTGTAGCGGTGATCGCCGAGCGTCGGCAGGGCGGCGTGCAGGTACCCGTCAACCGGTACGGAAAGGCTGAAGCGCAGGAACAGTGCCCGGTGATAAACGTGCAGGAAGTTGGCCTCGTGGATCAATTGTCCGAGCACGGTCCAGGACATCTCCGCCCCCAGATCATCGCCCTCGCGAAGGGCGGACACGAGCTCGCGATACGCCGCCGGCGGGGCCGCGTCGCGGACCTCGGCCTGGCGCGCCAGGTCGCGGGCGCGGTCGGGGGCTTCGTCGATACCCGGGAGCGCATCGCTCACGAGCGCGGCCAATCGGTTCGGGCCCAGCACTGTGGCCTCGTGCAGGTTGGCGACACCGCCAAGCTGCGCCATCGCGTCGACCGCCCGCAGGCTCCGCGGCGCCAGCTCCAGCACGGCGTGGGCCTGCGGCCGGATCACATCGCGGATGCGCGTCCGCTCCAGGTGCAGCAGGTGCAGGTAACGCGCCAGCGCCGCGTCCTCCCCGTCCGGCCGGCCCAGTTGTTCGAGCGTTTCCAGGTCGTGGTACAGGTAAGCCTCCGTCGCCTGCGCCCACGCCGAGGCCGGCTCGGCGCCGTTTTCGTGCTCATGGGCTTCCTCGATGTCGTCGACGCCCGCCCAGTCCAGTCCCGCAAGTGCACGTGCCAAAGCCCGCTGTCGCAGATGCTCCGGCGTGCGGCCGTGCACCTGCACCAGGCGCTCGGCGTAGAGCAGGCCCCGGGCATAGAAGACCTGCTCGCTGGCGTTGAAATGGGGCCGGGTCAACTGACCCAGCAACGCGTAGCCCCGCGAAAGTGCCGCCAGCAGCGCCGGGGACTCCCCGTCGCGTCGAATTTCCGCATGGGCCCGCCGCACCAGTTCGTACTGCGCCAGCAGGTTCAGCTCGGGCACCAGTTCCGCGATGTCGGCCGGCAAGGCGGCGTTCCCGTTGGCCGGCATCGGCTCGCCGGCCAGACCCGCCTCGCGCAAGCGATCGGGCAGCTCCTGGCGCGACCAGGCTTCCACGGCGGTGACCAGTCGGCGAAAGCGAGGCGCCCGCGGCACGTCCTCGGGCAGGCGTCCTTCCAATGCCCCGGGCACCGGCTCCAGGCCTTGAAGACGCAGCTCCACGGTGCGCCCGGCGACGTGAGTCTCGATCAACACCTCGGGGACATCCTCGGGCTTGGGCTCATCCAGCACCGCGTCGCGGGTAATCAGGCTCAGCTCCTGACGCGCCGCCAGCAGCACCGCCTGCCGCACCATCTCCCGCTCCAGGATCGAGTTCGAGCCCGGCTGATTCTCCAGCGAGGGCTCGGCCGTGAAGTAGACCGGCTGCGGCGGAGCCGCGCCCCGCTGCACCAGGGCACAGCCAACGCTCAAGGCGTGCATCAAGACGAGCACGAGCACGCACATGTAGGTTGTTTTAGACATCGGTGACTCCCGGCACAGATTGAAGTGACTCGACCCGCACGCCGGAGGCGGCGCCCCGGCTGCGCGCTCAGTATGCTCACGCCAGGGGCGCCGCGTCAAGGGGCGTCGCTTGGCAGTGATCGCGGCCGGGACGACACGCATCAGCACACCGGTGGTCAACGCGGTGGACGAGGGCCACGCACGGCCATGAGCCGGCAGTGTGCCGGTGAGCAGCAATCGATGATCGGGGCCGTCAGCTGCATCGTTGTCTCAAGAATGTTGTGGGGGCTGGCATGCTGGCTGACGACATGATCATTTCGTCCGGGCCCCACGGAGGTGATTCCCATGCCACTCGACGCCACGCCCCGCGATCGACGGGCCCTCGTCACCGGCGCCACCGGGACCATCGGCAGCGCCGTCGCCCGCGCCCTGGCCGGGGCGGGTGTGCGGGTGGCCCTGCATTGCCACTACCAGCGCGAGCGGGCGGTTGAACTGGCCGGCGAGTTGCAGGCGCTGGGCCAGGATCCGCCGCTGGTGCAGGACGACGTGGCCCGCGACGCGGCCGCCCTGTCCGGCAGGCGGAGACGGCGCTGGGCCGCGTCGACATCCTCGTCAACTGGCCGGGGCCTACCACCGCAGTTCACTGCTGGAGACGAGTGAAGAGCAGTGGCAGGAGCTGCTCAGCGTCGACCTGTGCGGCACGCGGCGGCTGATCCAGCACGCGGCGCCGGCGATGGTGCAGCGCGGCTGGGGACGAGTGGTCAACGTCAGCAGCGTCGCCGGGCAGCGGTACGTCGACGGCGAAGGGGCCTACGGCACGGTCAAGGCGGCGGTGGAGATGTCCACGCGGGCGTGGGCGGTCGAGTTGGCCCCACGGCGTGACGGTCAACGCCGTGGGCCCGGGGCTGGTGCGGTCCGCCGGCGAGGCTGGCGTGGATAGCTGAGCGATTGGCCGGCGCGGTGGCGGGCGACATGGTGGTCATCGCAGCCGTGGCGATTGGCCTGCCGGAGTAGGCAAAGGGTTGACATGGGCGGGCGCCAGCGGCGACACTGGGTACTCGCGGTGGTGGCGCTCGGCAACGTGGCCACGCTTCGGTACGGGCCGACCGGGAGGCCGTGCGAACGGAGGGCCAGTCTGTGCCGATCACACCCCACCAAGCCTGCTACTACGCTCACGAATTGACCCGGCTCGGCGAGGTGGGCGAACTGGATCGGCTGAGCACCACCCTCTTCGACTCCAAGGTGGACCTGAACCCCCACCAGGTCGAAGCGGCGTTGTTCGCAATCTCCAACCCCCTCCAGAAGGGCGTGCTGCTGGCCGACGAGGTGGGCCTCGGCAAGACGATCGAGGCAGGGCTCGTGTTGTGCCAGAAATGGGCGGAGCGCCGGCGCAGGCTCGTCGTCGTCGTGCCGGCGCACATCCGCAAGCAGTGGCAGGCGGAGCTGACGGACAAGTTCAACCTCCCCGCCGTGGTCATCGACCGCAAGGTCTGGAACCAGCGGCGCAAGGCCGGCAGTGCCAACCCCTTCGACTGCAACGAGATCGTGATCGTCTCCTACGGCTTCGCGGCGCGGATGAAGGACGACCTCCGGGCCGTGCCGTTCGACCTCGTCGTCATGGACGAAGCCCACAAGCTCCGCAACGCCTATCAGCCCAGCCGCAAGGCCGGCCAGGCGGTGCGGTGGGCGTTCGAGCCGCGCCCCAAGATCCTGCTCACCGCCACGCCGCTCCAAAACAGCCTGCTGGAGCTCTACGGCTTGGGCTGGCTCATCGACGAGCACCTCTTCGGCGACAAGAACACCTACCAAAGCCGCTACTGCAACGCCGGCGGCGACCTCGTCGCCCTGCGCAACCGCCTCGGCCAGTTCTGCAAGCGCACGCTCCGCAAGGACTGCCCGTACGTCAACTACACGAAGCGGCAGGCAATCACGCACCCGTTCGAGCAGACCGACGAGGAGAAATCGCTGCACCGGGACGTCCGGGACTTCATGTCGCGCGAGATCAGCTTCGCCTTCCCCGGCCAGCAGCGTCAGCTCATCGAGATGATCCTCTTCAAGACGCTCGCCTCATCGCCGCAGGCGCTCGCCAGTACGCTCCGCACCATGCGGCATCGGCTCATCGAGCTGCGTGACGGGCTGGACGACAACGAGAGCGACCGCTTCCTCGACGCGTGGGCCGAGGACGAGGACATCGACCTCGAAGGGCTGGTCGAGCAGATCGGCGAGCTGGACGACGAGCCCGCTCAGCCGCGCCAACGCATCGACGGCCGACTGCTCGCGGCCGAGCTCGCCGAGCTGGACAACCTCATCGCCCGGGCCGAGCGGATCACCAGCGACAGCAAATCCAAGGCTCTGCTCCATGCGCTCGAAGCCGCGTTCGACCGCCTCGAAACCCTCGGCGCCCAGCGCAAGGCCCTCATCTTCACCGAAAGCCGTAAGACCCAGGCCTTCCTCGCCGAAGTCCTGGAGACCAACGGCTACGCCGGCAAGGTCGTCACCTTCAACGGCTCCAACACGCACCCGACCGCCAAGCAGGCCTACGAGCAATTCATGGCCCGCCACGCCGGCACGGACAAGATCACCGGTTCCAAGGCCGTGGACATGCGCTCCGCCTTGATCGAGGCGTTCCGCGACGAAGGTGAAATCCTGCTCGCCACCGAGGCCGCCGCCGAGGGCGTCAACCTCCAGTTCTGCTCACTCGTCGTCAACTACGACCTCCCCTGGAACCCGCAGCGCATCGAGCAGCGCATCGGCAGGTGCCACCGCTACGGCCAGAAGTACGACGTGGTCGTCGTCAACTTCCTCTCGCAGGACAACCTGGCCGACCGCCGCGTGCAGATGCTCCTCCAGGACAAGTTCAGCCTCTTCGACGGCCTGTTCGGCGCCAGCGACGAGGTGCTCGGCGCCATCGAGGACGGCGTGGACTTCGAGCGCCGCGTGCTGGAGATCCTCAAGTCCTGCCGCACCGACCAGGAGATCGAGGCCGCGTTCAACAAGCTCCAGCAGGAGCTTGAGGACACGATCAACCAGAAGATGACCGAGGCCCGTCAGCAACTGCTGGAGCACTTCGACGCCGACGTCCACCAGCGCCTCAACGTCCGCGGCGAGGATGCCCGCCTCGCGCTCGACCGCGTCGGCGAGCGCTTCTGGAAGCTCACCTACTGGGGGCTCGACGGCCGGGCGACGTTCGACGACCCCCGCCTGGCCCTGCACCTGCCCGAGGCGCCCTGCCCTGACATCCCCACGGGCGAGTACCGCCTGATCTCGGCCGCCCGCTCCGACGAGGACTGGACCGCCACTGAGGCCCACCTGCTGCGCCTCTCCAGCCCGCTCGGCCAGTGGCTGCTCGGCGAGGCCAAGGCCCAGGCGTTGCCCACGACCACCGTCCGCTTCGACGTCACCGGCCATGACCGCAAGATCAGCATGCTCCAGCCGCTCGTCGGCCAGGCCGGGTGGCTGCGGCTCGACAAGCTCACGCTCGACAGCGACGATCGCGAGGAGTTCCTGCTGCTGACCGCCATCACCGACGCCGGCGACAACCTCGACCAGGAGCAGACCCAGCGGTTGCTCGACGTCCCCGGCCAGCTCGCCCCCGCCAGGGCCGAACCCCCCTCCCCCCGGGAGGGGCAGGGGGAGGGTGCCCCCGGCAATCCCGCGGCGCCGACCGCCACCCCCACCACCCTCCCGGCCCCCGCCCCGC
>SLDI01000149.1:0-9052 GCA_007125385.1 Phycisphaeraceae bacterium
CGGAGGCGGTGCGCGGCGCGACGGCGCTGATCGAGCGCGTCGCGCAGCAGGCGGCGGCGCTCGAGCCGCGGGTCGAGCCCGGGCGGGTCGTACACCGCTCGCGCCGCGACCACTTGCTTCTGGCGGCGGCGCTGGCGCCGGCCGTGCTGGCGGGGACGGTGATCGTCGGCCACGATGCCGGACGCACGCTCGCCGCCCGCTTCCTCGCCCCCTGGGCGGACGTCTCGCTGACCCGCCTGACGAGCGACGACCCACGGCAGCGCGTGGTGGCGGCGGCAAGCGACCTGGCGATCACCGCCCATCAAGCCGGCCGCCTGCGGCGCCACGCGACGCTGGAGCTGCGCGACGAGGCCGGCGAGGTGACCGCACTGCGGCTGGAGCGGCGCGAGGATGATCCGCAGCGCTTCGCGCACACGCTCCCCGCCGTGGAGGCGTCGCTGAGCTACCGCCTGCGCGCCGGCGACGGCCACATCCCTTGGCACGCGGTGAAGGTCGTGCCTCGGCCACGGATCACGGCCGTGCGGTTCCGCGTGGAGCCGCCGGCCTACACGCGCGAATCGGCCGAGGAGCTCGAGCACCTGCCCGGGCGGTATCGCGCCGTCGAGCAGAGCCGGCTGGAGCTGGCCCTCCGCAGCGATCAGCCGCTGGAGCAGGCGGCGCTGAACCTGGCGGACGAGGCGACGCTGACGCTGGCGCCCGACAGCGACGGCTGGTATCGCCTGGAGCAGCCGCTGACCGAGTCGATGACCTTTGCCCCCCTGCTGGTCAACGCGTATGGCTTGTCGAATGACGACGGCGGGACCACGCGGCTGACGGTGTTCGCCGATCAGCCGCCCACCGTGCGCGTGCTTTCGCCCGACGAGCGGTTGACGCTGCGGCCGGACGAGGCGATCGACATCGCATTCGAGGCGAGCGACGACTTCGGGCTGGCGCAAGCGGAGCTGATCGTGGACCAGATGCGCGATGGCGAGGTGCTGGCGAGCCGGGTCATTCCGATTCCGATCGAAGGCGACCAGCCGCCGCGGCAGATGCAGGGCCAGGTGCGGCTGGATCTGGCGGAGCTTGGCGTGGAGCACGGCATGCAGGTGCACTACGCCGTGCGCGTCTACGACACGCGCGACGCCGCGGCCGCAAGCGACGGCACCATCGCCGCAGCCGCGGGCGAGCGGCCAAGCGGCGACGCGATGGCCCGGACCGGCGAGCAGACGGATGGGGACGACGCCGGGGCCCCGCCGCCGGGCGACGAGATGGATCGCCGATCGCTGCCGGGCGTGGCGACGGCGTCGGCCACGCACCGGATCGTGGTCGATGAATGGATCGGCTCGTACGACCGCCAGCGGCAGGAGAAGCTGAAGCTGGACCTCGACACCCTGCTGGCCGAGCTCGGCGAGCAACTGACGCAGGCGGACGAGCGGTTGACCGGCCTCGGCGAGCACCTGTCCGGCGATCGCGGATGGCCGCAGGCCCGGGCCGCGGCGCTGGCCGAGGCGCGCGACGCGCTGGGCCGTGCTGAGGCCATCGTGCTCGGGTTTCGCCAGCGGGCGGGCGACTCGCCCTACGCGCTCATCGGCCTGCAGCTTGAGGCCTTGGCGCAGCAGCACCTCCGCCCGGCGATGGAGCACGGCCAGGCCGCCGCGCTGACGCGCCAGGACGAGCACGCTCAACGCGCCGAGGCCATCGAGCAGGCGGCGTATCACGTGGCGCGGGCGCTCGCGCAGTTGGACCTGCTCAAGGGCATTCATGAGGCGGTGGAGCAGAACCATCGCATGGTGGAGCAGTTGACCGAGCTGAGCCAGATGCACCAGTTGTTCATCGAGGACATGCACGCGCTGCTCGCGGCCGCGCCGCCGCCGATCAACCCGCGTTCGGGGCCCATTCTGGAGGTGCCTGAGGAGATGGTCGCCGAGCTGGAGCAGCGCTACGAGCAGATGCGCGAGCTGATGGGCGAGCTGGTGGAGGTGCTGGAGCAGGATCCGGAATTGATGCGCCGCTATTTGGCCGCGCGACAGACTCACGCGCATTCGTTGCGCGACCAGTTGACGCTGATCAAGCGGCGGCAGGGCCGGGCCGCGAGCCTTTCCGAGACGCTGGCCGAGTGGGAGGCCGGCCAGCCGGAGGAGGTGGGCCTGGCCACGGTCACCGACATGCTCGTGCAAGGGCAGCGGCGTCAGGCGCGCGAAGCCGCGGCCTGGGCGGAGGCGACCGCCACGTGGACGCCGCGTGACCTGGAGCAGGAGACGGCGGCGGCGATGACCCAACTGCACGCCGACGCGGAGCGCGTGGCCCGGCTGAGCCGGACGCTGGCTCAGCGCGTGCAGGCCGACGCCGGCCGCATCTCTGAGACGAGCATGGCGCTCAGCGGGCAGATCATCACCGAGATCGACGCCTTCGACGATCGCCTCGCCCGGGTGCTCGAGGCCAACCCGGGGCATCGTCGGCTGCTGATCCACGCCGCCAACCGTCGCCGCGAGGCCGGTGCACTGCGCCAGGGGCAGCAGGCCTGGCGGATCAAGGCCGAGGCACTGGAGGCGCGTGATTACCCGCGTCTGGTCGGCGTGGACCAGGCGCGCCTCCTTCTGGACACGCGCGAATTGGCCACAAGGCTCGAAGGCGTCGAAGCCAGCCTCGGCCACATCAACGACGAGATCGCCGAGCTGTCGCGCCGCCTGCTGGAGCTGATCGGCCAGGACGCCATCGACGCGCAGACGGCCGCGCTGGACCAGCTCGAGCGGGGGCGGTTGCTCGCCGCTGCGGAGCACCAGTACGCGGCCGAGGACCACCTGGTGCGGGCGGGCACGGTGTTCGACGAGATGATGGACGCGATTGACGAGGTGCGCGGCGACGCCGAGCCCGGTTCGCTGCCGCCGCTGCCGACGCTCGAGGACCTGCTGGCGATGCTCGAGGAGGAGATGGAGGCGTGCGAGAGCCTGGGCCTGGCGTGCATGAGCTGGAACGTGCAGGTCAACCTGGACTGGCTCAGCTCCGCCAGCGGCTCGCTGGGCGGCGGCAGCGCCGCCGACGGCTCACTGATGGCCATGGCCGCCGCCGCCCAGGCCGAGCTGGCGCAGCGGCGGCGCGAGCAGATCGGCGACGCGCACGAGCGGGCTCTCGACGCGCATGGCGAAGGCGGCGCCGGTGGTGACGGGAGCGAGGAAAGCCCGACGCGGCGGGCCCATCGCGAGCTGTGGAACGTCCTGGCTTCGGAACTGGACGAGTCGATGCTCCAGCGCCGCGACGCGCCGGCGCCGGAGGCCTATCGCCCGTACATCGACCGGTACATGCGCCGGATCGCGGATTTGGCCGCACAGGAGGCGGCGCAGTAGCGGCTCATTGATGTTGCACGATACCTGCCGGCCTCGCCAAAGGCTTCTTACCTCTGTGCCTCTATGGTTGTTCTGAATCAGGCTAGCGCTGCAGGATCGGCAGCATGTCATAGTGGACGGTAAGCGTCAGCACGGTGAGCGCGGTGGTGTAGGCGTTGCCGAAGAGGTGGTCGCCGCCGCCGGCTTCGGGTGGCCAACTGCCGTCGCGCTGCTGGTTGGCCAGCAAAGTGCCGGCGATCTCGGGGAAGAGCGACTGCCAGGGCTCACCGCCCAGGTGATGCGCCGCGGTGGCGGCATAAAAGGCGCTGTAATGATAGCGGTCGTCTCCGACCAGGCTCTCGCCATACTGGTCGAACGGCTGCCGGGTCATCCAGCGGGCGGCGTTGTCGGCCATGTCGGTGCCGTGCCGGCCGCCGAAGCTCAGCGCCAGAATCCCTGCCCCGGCCATGGCGCGGGTGGGTTGGCGCCGGCCGTGGGAGGTATAGGTGAAGGTTCCCGTCCCGGCGTCGTAACAGCGGGCGACGTAATCGAGCGCTTCGTCGATCCACTGCGCGGGCACGTCAAAGCCGGCGTTCTGCGCCGAACGGTAGAACATGAGTTGCCAGGCCGTGACCGCCAGATCGGCATCGTGATTGAAGGCTCGGCGAAGGTAGCGCCAGCCTCCGGCGTCCGGGGCCTGGCGCTTGGCCCGCACCTGCTCCTGGCGCGTGAATTCCAGCGCCGCTTCGATCGCGCCGGCCATGCGGCGGGCGCGAGCGGGGTCGGTCATGCCGTAGCACTCGGCGAGCGTCAGAGCGGCGATGGCGTGGTTGTAGTTGCCGGCCCGCGAGGGCGGCCCGTGTGGCTCCGACGAAGCGGGCAGCACGACGGCGAAGATGCCCGAGTCCCGCTGCGTGGCGAGCAGATAGTCGATCGCCGCGTTCAGGCGATCGCCGTGCGGCCCGTCGCCGGGCAGATGGCCCGCGGCCAGGAGAGCGAGGGCCGCCAACCCCGTGATGGCCGGCTGCCCGAGGTCCGGCGCGTCGAACGAGCCGTCGGGCCGCTGCTGCCGGGCCAGCCACCGCAGGGCGCGCTCGACACCGTCATCGACGGCATCGGCCAGCGCCGGATCGATCGCATCGCGGCGCGACGCCTCGGGATGGGCCCAGGCCAGGCCCACCATCGAGACCGTGGCGAGGATCAGGGCCAGCCGACTGCCGTGGTACACCATGCCGAAGGTCTCCCTCGCGCCCACACGGGCGCTACCGCTGGAGGATGGGCAGCATCTCATAAGGCACGCTCAGCGTCAGCACGGCCAGGGCGGTGGTGTAGGTGTTGCCGTAGTAGCCGTCGCTGATATGGCGCTCCGGGGCCCAACTGCCGTCGCGCTGCTGGTTGGCGATCAACGTCGTGGCGATCTGCGGGAACAGTTGCCGCCAGGGTTCTTCGCCAAGCTGGTGGACCGCGCAGGCGACGTAGAAGGCGTCGTAGTGATAGCGGTTGCGCCCCTGGCCGGGACGGCTGTAGCGGTCGAGGCGCTGGCGCATCAGCCATTGGCCGGCGCGGCCGGCCAACTCGTTCTCGTGCTGGCCGCCCAGAGAGAAGGTCAGAATGCCTGCGCCCGCCAGGGCGATGGTGGCGTTGCGGCTGCCGCGGGCGTGGTAGACGAACGTGCCCATGGGCGGGCTGAAGCAGCGCGCGGCAAACTCCAGCGCTTCGTCGATCCACTGCGCGGGCACGTGAAAGCCCGCGTTCTTGGCCGAGCGGTAGAACATCACCTGCCAGGAGGTGACGGACAGGTCGGCGTCGTAGCTTTGGGAGTGGCCCAGGTAGCGCCAGCCGCCTTCGTCGGCGGGGCCGCCACGGTTGAGCTGCTGCCGCTGGCGCGTGTAGGTCAGCGCGTTGTCGATCGCCTGGCCGATGCGCCGTGCCCGCTGCGGTTCGGTCATGCCGTAGGCCTCGGCCAGCGCCAAGGCGGAGATGCCATGGTTATAGTTGCCCACCCACGATCCGTGCGGGTGCTGGCCGGCGCCGGAGCCGGCGTGTTCGGGCAGCAGCATGGTGATCAGGCCGTCGTCGTGCTGGGCGGCGACGATGTAGTCGAGCGCCGCATCGATCTGCTGGCCGTAGGGCCCGTCGCCGGGGGCGTGGCCGGCCGCAAGAAGCGCGAGCACGCACAGGGCGGTGACGCCAGGCTGGCCGAGCTCCGGCGCTTCGAACGAGCCGTCGTCCTGCTGGCGCGAGGCGATGAGCTCCAGCGCGCGGTCCACCGCCGCGTCCAGCTCCTGCCATTGCCGATCGCTGAGCACGTCGCGCGTCGCCGCCGGCCGGGCCGCCTCAGCATGCACCGTGACCGGCTGGCTGGCACACAAGGCGACCACTAGCCCCAAAACCAGCCACAGGCGGTTGCGCGGGCTTGCATGCATCGGCCTGGCCTCCCGGCGCCCCGCCCACGGCCGCGCCATTGTCGCCGCGGCGGCGCGCCCGGTCAAGACAAACTCTCGCTTCGTAGCGGCGTGAATCGCGCGGTCATGCGCGGACGCGATCACCTTGCGTCGATCAGCAGCCGCCGCGTCCGCGGGCCGTCGAACTCGCACAGCCACACGCCCTGCCAGGTGCCCAGCACGAGCTGGCCGGCCTCGACCAGCACCGTCACGCTCGAGCCCATCATCGACGCCTTGACGTGCGCCGCCGAGTTGCCCTCGCCGTGGCGGTAGAACGGCTGCGACCAGGGCACCATCGCGTCGAGCTGGGCGAGCATGTCGTGCACGACGTCCCGGTCGGCGTTCTCGTTGATGGTGATGCCGGCGGTGGTGTGCGGCACGTACGCCACGACCCACCCGGCGTCGAGGCCCGCCTCGTCCACGGCCCGGCGAAGCTCCGGCGTGACCTCGACCATGTCGCTGCGGCTTCGGGTCCTGACCTGGACACTGATCATGCCCCCATCATACCCCCCTGCCGCCAAGCGCCTCCGCGGCAGCCCCCGGTGGCCCGGTGGTGCCTGGGCGGCGGAAGCCGGCCGACGCCCCATTCCCGGTGGCCCGCCGGCTCAAGCGCGGCTATAATCGTGACGATCCCTTCGGGGACGCTCTTTGACAATGGGGCCGACTGGCATCGACCGGACAGGGAAGGTCTGTGGTGGCACGCCGAGGTTGCACGTGGGCCTCGTTAATCAACGTGCACACTTATAAATGCCAACGACGATGTCGCTGGTCGGATCGGCTTCGAGCCGGTCCGCATGGCTGCCTAAAGAGCGGCCGCGTCTTCAGCTTGCTCGCCTGCGGCAAGTTGAAGGCGACAAATCAGCAGGCTCGCCCAAGGGTGGCGCCGAAGCGCCTGCGGGCTAAACCACACTGCGGCTGGACGTCGCGAAGGCTGTCGCCGGCCGCCGCGTCGTCGAGATCAAAGCGGCGACTAAGCGTGTAGAGGCCGCAGGCTGACTGTCACGGCACGGGGGTTCGAATCCCCCCGGCTCCATTGAAGCGGGTGTTCCAACCCGTCTCGACTCGAGACAGGGCCCATCGGCGCAAGCCGGTGGGCCCTTTCCATATACCGGTTGTGTCAAGGTTGTACGCGAATTGCGGGTGGCACGAGGCCGTTTCCGGTGACACGCCGCCAAGGGACTGTCGATGCTGGGGATCGCGCGGCGGGGTGAGCGGCAGGCTCAAATGCGCGGCCGCGCCGCAGCAGCGTCAATGTCCCCAGCCCCAGCAGCTGGGTGGCACGCCACACCCAAGCCGTTGTTTGAATGCCTCTGATGCTCGCGCGACAGCGATCCGCGGCAGGGACCAACCCAGATCACCCACCCCGCTCGCGCTGCTGCATCACGCGCACGTTGTGGCGCAGCACCCGGAGCGTCTGGTCGATCTCCTCATGGACCGGCTCGGTGGCACGGACGACCAGCAGGTCGCCGCGATAGATGTGGAGGTTGCCGTCGCCGAGGATCGGTTGGAGGACGCGGGCGACCTCCTGAGCCCGGCGATGCTTCAGGTCTTCGGGCGGCGCGGGTCGCCGACCTCTGGGGGAGACAGCCGCTGACCGTCGCCTCGACTCAGGTTGGGCTTCGCTCCTGGGCTGGCCAGTCTGATTCGCATCCTGAACCTCCGCCGCGTCCTGAGCGCCCTCGATCTCGACCAGTTCACGGATGGTGTAGATGCGCATCGTCAACGCCGGCTCCGGCCGGGGGGCGGCGGTCACCATCAGCACGCCGTCGACATCCCTGAAGCGCAGCCGGTCATCGCTCTCGGCCAGCAGCGCCAGGGCCGTGGCGGCGCTGAGCTCGGACGCACGCATGGAAACCCGCCCGCCGGCGTCCTTGCCCAACACGTCATAGAGCACCACGGTGTTGATGAAGATGTCTCCTTCGATCTGCTCGGCCAGTTCGTGCAGCGCTTCGACCAGCGTGAGATTGTTGAACTCGACCGTCACCGTCTGCTCTGCGAGCCAGTCCGGCAGATCGAGCGACTCAACCTCGACGGTTGTCTCATCATTGACCTTCTCCTGCGCCTGCGCCCGCGGCTGCTCCGGCACGCCGGGACGCTGCTCGGGCAGAAGAAAAGTCACGGCCAGGATGATGGCGGCGGCGGCGGCGATGGTGCCGATGCTGGTCTGCATGATGCGTCTCCTTAAACGAGCGGTGCGGGCGACACGGGTGAACTCGTCGGCGAGCCCCGCGGCGTCGCCGAACTCCTCCAGCGCCGCGGCGATCGCCTCGTCGCGGCTGTGGCCTCTGGCGAGCAGATCCTCAAGCCGCTCCTCCAGGTGGGCACGCAGCTCCTGCTCGATGGCTTGCCGCTGGCGAGGGCTGAGCTTAAGCAGGCGCGTCAGCAGCGTCAGGTAGATCTCGAATTCACGTTCGGACATGGCGCGGCTCCGTCGGAGTGTTCAACCTCCATTCGGCGCGGCGATGGGGTTGGGATGCGCCCAAGCACTGGCGGACCAGCCACCAGTGGCACCCTTCTATCGAACGGCGGCAGCAGCGTTGGCGTCTTGGGGTTCCGGTTCGCGCTGCTCCCGCACCTGCTTCGCCTCGCGCAGCATCTGGATCGTCCGTTCGACCTCCTGGTGGCGCGCCGGATCCGCATTGACGACAAGCAGCCCATCGTAGATCGCTATATGGTTCGGGGGAAGGTGGAGCGTCATCGCGTCGGTGAGTTGATCTCTGAGCATGTTGGCGTAGGGATTCATACTCGGAGGGGCCAAGTCGCTGACCTCGTAGACCCGCGTCACCGCACGGCGACCGACTTCACCCGTCGTCGTGACGACGAGCACGTTGTCGCGCACCAGGTAGGCTAAATCGGGTTCCCCATGGATGATCAGGTCAAGGGCAGTTTTCCCCTGAACATCGTCAAGCTCCATGTTCACAGCACTTTTTGGATGGTCGCCATCGAAGGCTTCGCGAATCGCGCGCTCGTTGACGTGGAAGTTGAGGTCCAGCTTCTGGGCAACGTGCGCGATCGCGCTGACCGGCGTCATGCTGATGTCCAGCGATATCCGCTGGCTCAAAGGGTCGTCGAGCGTGTCGCCAACCCCGACGACCGGCGCGTCCGCGATCGCGTCGGCGTCAAGCTCGGGCTGCTCCTCCTGCGCCTGCGCCCGCGGCTGGTCCGGCACGCCGGGACGCTGCTCGGGCAGAAGAAAAGTCACGGCCAGGATGATCGCGGCGGCGGCGGCGATGGTGCCGATGCTGGTCTGCATGATGCGTCTCCTTAAACGAGCGGTGCGGGCGACACGGGTGAACTCGTCGGCGA
>SLDI01000119.1:0-9030 GCA_007125385.1 Phycisphaeraceae bacterium
CGATCTCACGGCCAGGGACGGTCAGGTCGATCCGGACGCTGTAGATGTTGCCCTTGCGTTGGTGGTGGTGCGGTCGGTCGATCACCACGCGGCAACTGATGATCCGACCATAGTACCGTTCGAGCTGGTCGATCCGCTCACGCACCGTCTGTTCGACGGCGTCGGACGGCTCGATCCGATGGAAGACAATCTCGGCAGGAATCTGCATTTTCTGCCTCTCACCCTTTGATGACGCCGATCGGCCGCAGGCGGGCCACTTTTTTCGATAGGCCGACGCGATGGACCACGTCGACGACAATATCCACGTCCTTGTAGGCATCGGGCTGTTCTTCTGCGAGGCCGCGCCAGCCGCGTGCGCGGGCGACGACGCCGCGCTCGAGCAGTTCGTTTTCAATGCGCCGGCCCTGGGAGGCCTTGATCGCTGCAGTCCGGCTCATTGCACGTCCCGCGCCGTGACACGTGGAGCCGAACGATTTGGTCATGCTCCCGGGCTGGCCGACGAGCACCCAGCTGGCGCGGCCCATGTCGCCGGGAATGAACACGGGTTGGCCGATCTGCCAATAAGGCGCGGGCAGTTCCGCGTGGCCGGGCGGGAAGGCGCGTGTGGCGCCCTTTCGATGCACCATCACCTGCTTTCGGGCGGAGTCGACCTGGTGCTCCTCGAGCTTGGCGATGTTGTGGGCGACGTCGTAGACCAGTTCCATACCCAGGTCCTGCCACCGCCTGCCAAGGACGCGCTCGAAGACGTGGCGGGCCTGCGCCATGAGCACCTGGCGATTGCACCAGGCGAAGTTGGCGGCGGCACGCATCGCGCCCAGATAGGATTGACCGTGCTCGCTGTCGATCGGAGCACAGGCTAGCTGCCGGTCGGGCAGCGAAATGCCGTAGCGCTGCGGGGCATCGCGGAGCATCTTCAGGGCGTCCTGGCACACCTGGTAACCGAGCCCACGCGAGCCTGAGTGGATCAGCACGCAGATCATCCCCTCGCTCAGGCCCATGACGGCGGCCGCGGCGCGGTCTTCCACGCGTTCGACCACCTGCACTTCGAGGAAGTGATTCCCACCCCCGAGCGTGCCGCACTGGTTGAGGCCGCGGGTGATGGCGCGATCTGAGACGCGGTCGGGCTCGGCACCAGCGAGCCGCCCCTCCGCCTCGGTGAAGGCGATGTCGCGCGGCGTGGCAAGATCGCGCTCAATCAGCGCGCGGGGCCCCTCCCGCATCAGGCGCTTGAGCATCGGCTGATCGAAGTGGTAGCGGCCCTCGCGGCCGGGGCCGGTGGGGATCTGTCGGAACAGTGCGTTGACCAGTTCCTTTATGTGCGGCTGCACGTCGTTGAGGTGCAGGTCGCTTCGCAGCAGTCGGACGCCGCAGTTGATGTCGTAGCCCACCCCGCCGGGCGAGATCACCCCGCCCTCGGCTGGGTCGGTGGCACAGACGCCGCCGATGCAGAAGCCGTAGCCCCAGTGGATGTCCGGCATGGCCAGGCTGGCGCCCTGAATCCCGGGCAGGAACGCCACGTTCGCCACCTGCTCCACGGCCCGGTCGGCGAGAATTGCCTCGAGCTGATCCGGATGGGCGAAGAGCATGCCGTCCACCCGCATGCCCGGCTTATAGGTCCGCGGCAGACGCCAGGTGCAAACGCCCACCTCTTCAAGTGGACCAAACGTGTTGACCTGCACAGGCATCGTCGGTCTCCGGCACGTTAAATGTCCAGCACGACCTCGGCAAGGTAGCCATTGTCGCCCTGCTGGACGGTCAGCGCATGATAGGTGACCGCCTTGACCTCGTGGCTTGGGAGATGCCGCTTCGGGACCAATGGCTCGGCCCATCCCTCGGCGGTCAGGGCATTGTCGCGCAGCTTAACCCGGAAGTCCCCCAGTACCAGGTGTTCGGTTTCGTACGTGTAAAGCAGTTCGCTGAGCCATTCATGGAGGAGTTCTTCCAGGTCGTCAGCGGCGAGCTCAAAGGTGCGCTGCGTCGCGGTGGGGCCCGGCGCTGGCGCATCGAGCATGAACGCCATCAGGGCTGCGCCCGCCTCGGCGAAGAGTTCTTCAAGCGAGGCGGCTCGGACGCGAATGCCGACGTCAGCGGTGTGCTCGAAGTACTCGTACATCGGTCTCCTCGCAGTCACAAGGACCTCGCCTGCGGCCAATTGTTTGCGTCGGCCAGTTCAAGGTACGCCAACGCCTTCTGTCTCCAGTACGCCGGTTCGTGGCGGTTAGGCTCCAGCGTGTGCCAGATTGCAATCTTGGCCCGCAGGCAGGCATGAAGCGACCTGTAGAAGGCAAGCAGTGCCGGCGCCGGAGCGTCGCGGGTCTCTCGCATGTAGGCATCAACAAATACGTCGGCCAATCCCGAATTACCGAGCCGTTGGCATTCGATGGCCAGGTAGGACAATTCTTCTGCGGTGTCGAGTATGCGAAATGCGCGGTTGAACTCCAGGCAATCGATGATGGCGGGCTCCGGACCGATGCAGATGTGTTCCGGCCGAAGGTCACCGTGTGCCTCGATCACACGGCCGCGACGTACGCGATCCTGCAGCAGATCCTCGTGACGGGTGATGAACGATGTCTGTGCAGCAGCGACTTCTCGGATCAGCGTGAGCGGCAGGCCGAAGCGGGGTGATGCAAGTTCCTCGGTGTTTTCGCGGACGCTTTGCCTGAGCCTGGCCATATGATCCGAGGGTGCCACGCCTGCCGGGGGAGCGTTCGCATAGAACCTGGCTAGCAGGTCTGCGGCGGCACGCACCGCGTCCACGGGTACGGGGCCGGCCTGAATCATGCGGTCGAGCATGTTGTCATGAGGCAGGCGAATCATCTGCACCAGGTAATCCACCACATCCGAGCCACCATTAATTTGGGCCTTGCCGCTCGTGTCGACTGTGAGTGCTGCGGTGCCGATGTAGATGCGCTGAGCGAGGCGACAGTTAATCCGCACCTCTTCCTCGCAGTAAAACCGACGGGCCGCGAGCGTGCTGTAATCGAGAAATGAGTAGCGCACGGGCTTTTTGAGCTTCCACGCATATGGTCGCGTTAGGAAGACCCACGACATGTGCGTCTCAACGGCTTCAACTGTCGCGGGGGCGTCCGAGTAAAGGTCGCCATTGCCAAGACAAGCGACTTTCTCTCGCAATGACAAGGCCATATGAAACGGGGGCATCGACCCTCCCGGCAGTTGCGCGGCTGACGTTCCGTGGCGGCGATCGCCCTGTCCACGCCTCACTCTAGCCGGACGGATTGCCCCGGGGCGGCCGATTATCCGGGGCCGCTCGGTCTTCAAAGGTGGACTTATCGGAACACCGGAAACGCCACGAGAATCCTGTTACGTCAGATGTTTGTCACAAGTCGCGTGTAGGGCGGTGGACCAGGACAGGGACTGACGCCCCGCGAATGAGCTTGTCGGCGACGCTACCGAGCAGCAGGCGAGCAATGCCGCGCCTGCCGTGGGTTGCGACTGCGATGAGATCAATGCCATGCTGCTGGGAATATTTCAGGATGAGATTGGCAGGGTTCGCACCGACTTTGACAGCATGTTCTGCGACGGTTGTGCCATCAGGCAGTTGCTCACTGAGTTGCCGCAGATACGTTTGGGCCTCGTCCTTCAAGATCGGATCGACATCTGGCGGGAGGAATGGTCAAATTCTGTGGATGAGCCTCTGAATCAGGCGGCTTGTTTGACTCCATCTTTGAAGCCGATGCCGGCGATGATGTCGCCGATCAGTTCGTAGCCGTTGAGGCGGCGCCATTTCGCTTGGGCCGACTCTGCGAGCTTGAAGACCATCGTCAGCGTGCCAGTCGTGAGCCGCAGCCCTTGGTCTTGTCGGTTCGCAGCCGGACGGTGGCGAACATGCTCTCGATCAGGTTGGTCGTCCGCAGATGCGTCCAGTGCTCCGCAGGAAAATCGTAGAACGTCAGCAGTGCCGCGCGGTCCTTCGCCAGGCATTCAACCGCCTTGGGATACTTCGCCTGGTAGGTTTCGATGAAGTGATCGAACGCTGCCCCGGCGTCAGCCCCAACAGCAGGCCCAGAAGCCAAATGTTTCTCGCCGCGAAACGCTCCATGTGAGGCCTCGCCATTCCCGCGGTGCACCCCATCGCCATGGTAAGGTGGTCATGTGCGCCGCGGACGCGAGCGGTTTGAGTTTCGGGCGTCTCCCCAAGGCCGCCGCCACCTCAACCGCACCGTCGCCTTAAACGGGCCTGCGCGCCTCACGCTTCCGCGCCGTTCTATGATGCCGGGGGCGAAGCAAGGGAGGGCGTTGATGCGTATCCAGCCGCTTGCCGTAGATGCGTTATATCGGTCTTGTGATCCGAACGATGTGCCGTTTGAGACAACCGACGAGGTTACGCCATTGACGGACATCGTGGGGCAGCCCCGCGCCGCCGAGGCGTTACGCTTCGGAATGGACATCGGCCGGCAGGGCTACAACGTCTTCGCATTGGGGGCACCGGGAACGGGAAAGCGGACGTTCGTGCACCAGTTTTTGCGGGAGCGTGGCGCGCAGGAACGAACGCCTGATGACTGGTGCTATGTCAATAATTTCGAGCAACCGCACCGGCCAATCGGGCTTCGCTTACCACCGGGTCGAGGCCGGCAATTGCGGCAAGCCATGGAGGGCTTGGTGCGCAACGTCCGGCATGTCCTGTGCGGTGTCTTTGAGAGTGAGGAATACCGCCGCCAGCGCGACGCGATCGAGCAGGAGACGTCAAAGCAACAGGAACAGGCTTTCGAGGAGCTTCGTGAGCGTGCCCGTGAGAAGAGGCTCGCGTTGATTCCGACGCCGGTGGGCCTCGCCACAGTCCCGGCAGACGAGGGCGGAACACCGATGAGTCGCGAGCACGTGGCGCAACTGCCGGCGCGCCAGCGAGAGCGGTATCAGGCGACAGCACGTGAGTTTCAGAAGCAGATCGAAGGCATGTTTGCTGGTGGTGCGCGGATGCAGCGAGAACTGCAGGACCGGCTGGATCGGTTTGATCGTCACACGGCGCAGCAAGCGATCCGCCCGCTGATGGACGAGTGTCGACGTCCCCATGGTAATCTGCCGGCGGTCTTGGAGTACCTTGACGCTGTTGAACAGGACGTGGTCCAGCATGCGCCGTACCTGCTGAAGCTTGAGACGTCGGAGGCCGCGGCGCAAAGGGGCAAGCCCCGCGCCAGTGGAGGGCGAGCTGCAGGTGATGAGGAGGATGCCGTGTCGGGCCCGGCCCTGCTGCGTCGATACCGGGTCAATGTGCTCACGGAGCACGAGAGAGCTGGCGGGGCGCCTGTGATTTACGAGGATAATCCGACATACCAGAGACTCATCGGCCATATCGACCACCTGGCACAGATGGGAACGCTCGTGACCGACTTCAACCTCGTAAAGCCCGGCGCACTCCATCGGGCGAACGGCGGCTATTTGATGCTTGAGCCACATCGGCTGCTGATGTACCCCCAGGCGTGGGAGGCGCTCAAGCGGGCGTTGCGCCGCGAACAGATTCAGATCGAATCGCTCGGCGAAGCGCTGGGCCTTATCAGTACAATGCAACTGGAGCCGGAGCCGATCCCGCTCGAGGTGAAAGTCGTCCTCCTCGGCGATCCCTTGGTCTATTATCTACTGCGGGAACTGGACCCGGATTTTGCGGAACTGTTCAAGGTGCCTGCCGACTTCGACGATCGGCTTGCCCGTGGCAGGGAAGAGCAACAGCTTTACGCCCGGTTGATCGCCACGCTCGTGCAGAAGCAGGAGTTGATGGCCTTCGATCGGAGCGCCGTCGCGCGCGTTGTCGAGCATGGCGCGCGGCTTGCAGAGGATGCGCAGAAACTGTCGACGTGCATGCGTCCGATCGCAGATCTGCTTCGCGAAGCGGATTACTGCGCCCATCGGAACGGGCATACTACGGTTATGGCTGACGACGTACAGCACGCGATCGATGCCCAGATCTACCGCTCGGATCGCATGCGCGAGCGTCTTCACGAGGCGGTAGCTCGGTGCATGCTGCGGGTCGACACCAAGGGCTCGGTAACAGGTCAGATCAATGCGCTGGCGGTCATGCCAGCCGGCGACTTGACGTTCGGGCAGCCAGCACGGGTCACCGCTCGGGTGGGCGTAGGCAGTGGCGAGGTGTTGGACATCGAGCGTGAGGTCGCTCTCGGCGGGGCGCTGCACACGAAGGGCGTGCTGACCCTCGTTGGCTTTCTGAACGGTCGATTTGCGACAGATCAGCCCCTGTCGCTTTCGGCGAGCCTTGTCCTGGAACAATCTGCTTATGGCGTGAGCGGCGACAGCGCCTCAGCAGCTGAGTTGTGCGCCTTGCTATCGGCGCTCGCGAAGCTTCCAATCAAGCAGTCCCTGGCGATTACCGGCTCGGTCGATCAACTCGGCCGCGTTCAGGCGATTGGAGCAGCCAACGAGAAGATTGAGGGGTTTGCCGACATCTGTTCTGCCACTGGGCTAACAGGCGAGCAGGGGGTGCTTATCCCCCGTTCCAACGTCCAGCACCTGATGCTTCGCGCGGACGTGGTGAAGCTGGTTGCCGACGGGCGATTTCAAGTCTGGCCGATCGAAACAATCGATGACGCGATGGAGTTGCTGACCGGCGTTCCCGCCGGCGAAGCAGGGGAGAACGGAACATACCCGGAGGAAACCGTCAATGGTCGGGTCCGGCGTCGGCTCATCCAATTCGCCGAGCAGCGTGAGCGCTTCGGGGGGAACGGCAGGACCAGCCGACCACGGTGAGGGGTACTATCTGGTTGGCAGAAGCCCCGACGGCCGCACCGCGACGGCCCTAACGAGTGTTCGGCGGGACGCTGATGCCACAAGGCAGCGGGAAGAGCACACCCGGCTCTACGATGTCAGCGGTTCCGGAGGGGTGGCGTGCGCCAACGGAGTAGGGCTATGCAGAGATTCTTTCGTAACCGCGAGAACGCGGGCCGCGTGCTGGGGGAGGCGCTGCAGCTTTACGCCGGCCGTTCGGACCTCCTCGTGCTGGCATTGCCGCGGGGCGGTCTACCGGTCGGGCTCGAGGTGGCGCGCAGGCTGAAGGCCCCATTGGACCTGATGGCGGTCCGCAAGCTGGGGGTGCCGGGAGAGGAGGAGCTGGCCATGGGCGCCATCGCGGTCGGCGGGGAACGTGTCCTTAACGCGGTGGTGGTGCGCGCCCTCGGATTGTCCAGCGAAGTGATTGAAGCGGCGACGGAACGGGCGGCGGCTGAGCTCAGGCACCGCGAACAACTCTACCGCGGAGACCGACCCCGGCCGCAGTGGCGCGACCGCTGCGTCATCCTTGTCGACGATGGGTTGGCCACGGGCTCAACGATGTTCGCGGCCGTGCGAGCGGTACGACAGGGCGCCCCCTCATCTGTCGTGGTGGCGGCACCCGTGGCTCCCCCTGACACGTGCCGACAGTTGCGGCGCGAGGTCGATGACGTGGTGTGCGTCCACGCGCCGCCGATGTTCATGGCCGTCGGGCAGTGGTACGAGGACTTTCCACAAATCACGGACGAGCAAGTGCAACAGCTCCTGCAAATCGCTTGGGATGAACTTCCCGGCCCAAGCGCACCGCCCGACGCACCGGAACCGGTAAGCCACAGCCGTCGTCATGCCGTAAAGCCATCACCAGCAGAGGCGGAATGATGAGCCCGAAAATATCCGTGCAGCAGCGGAGGTGTAGGGTGAACGCAGGAAAATAGATGAGATGACCTGCGTACACTGTTCTCAAATCAGCCTGCCCGCGCGATGCCGCAGTGACACCGTTCGATTCGACGGTCAGCAGCATGACGAAGCGATGCCCGTGTGGGTGTCGGTGCAAGCCCCAACTCGCTGCAGCGCTCATTACCGCAGCCGAGGCGCCAAAGCAGGTTCGGGTGGTGGTGTGCCGTGGCGGCCGGTTGGGCCTGGCAGGCGAGGCGTTAGGAAAGGGGGGAGGCCGAAGTGTCAGGTCACTTCGATCCGCTTGGCCTTGGCTTCTTCACGTTTCGGCATGCGCAGCGTTAGTACGCCGTTCTCAAGGTGCCCCTCAACCTTATCCTCATCCACCGCTTTGGGCAGGCGGAAGCTGCGGCGGACATGAGCATACCGGCGCTCGCTAAGGTAGCCCTTGCCCTTTTCCTCCTCTTGCTTCTCCTCGCGGTGGGCTTCGATCGTGAGAACGCCCTGCTCCACGTTTACCTGAATCTGCTCCTTGGTGAATCCGGGGAGCTCGGCTTCGACGATAATCTGCTCGCCCTCTTCACGCATGTCACAGGGATAGGCCGCTGTCCATTCGCCCAATTCAGGATTCTCCCATCCTCGCCAGAGCCTGCCGAAGGTCCGGTCAATGTCCTGGTGCAGCCTTTCCACGGCGGTATCAAAGGATCCTCGTGCAGGTAGCATGTGATTGTTCCTCATTTGTTCAGAGGGTCATATTCTGCTGATGGATTCACCCAGCACACTTGGCATTGGTAGCGCCGCGTCACGTGGACGGTCAGTCGGGATCATACGGAACCACCTACCCGGGCGTATCCCGGCGTGTCCGGTAATCTGATCCTTTCGTTGGCGGGGAGAATAAGTTGATCCACGCACCGCTTCCACTGATCCCCCAAGGGAACTCCCGGGCACGACCCAAGGATGTTTGAATGCTCAAGGGCGGCTGGCTCACAAAGAAACGCGTGACCGATAGATGCTACCGCGTGCGAGCCTCTTCGAGGTACTCGACACAACTGTTCAGTGTGGCGAGCTGCCAGTAGTCCTCCTCGGGAATTTCGATGTCGAACGGCTTGCCGATCGCGATCACGAAATTGAGCATATCCATCGAATCCAGCTCCAGCTCATCACGCAGTGGTGCATCGCCAGGCAGGTGGTCCAAATCGGCCTCGGGTGCGATGCTGTCAAGCGCATCGATCACCGTCTGACGAATCTCGTCCCGGGTGACAGGTTGATCGCTCATAACGTTTCAGGCTCCTGGAGCAGGCGATCGACGGCGTTGAGAAAACGTGCTCCGCGCTGTCCATCGCTGACGCGATGATCTGCCGAGAGGGTGACGGTGAGGATTTGGCGCGGCACGATCTGCCC
>SLDI01000335.1:0-9026 GCA_007125385.1 Phycisphaeraceae bacterium
CACCGGCGCGAGGCGCGCCACCTCATGCCCCGGCGCAGCGCCGGCGGCGTCCAGTGCCCCCAGCGCCGCCGGCTCGGCGGTCAGGACCAGGCACGCCTCGGTCTCGTGAAGGTTGGTTGCGGCGTCGAGGTAGTGCACCTCGACGCGCACGCCGGTGCGGCGCTCGAACTGCTCGGTGAGCCCGCCGCCGTGCTCCAGGTCCGATCCCTCCAGCGGGCCGCGCGCCAGCTCCGTGCTCAGCAGCACGACGCGGCGCGGGGCCGGGTCCGCCGCCGGCACCGCGAGCAGCAGGTACACACTGCCACCGAGCCCGGCCAGGGCGATGACGGCGATCAGGTGGATCAGCACGCGGTTCATATTGCGGTCCCGATCATGGCGGCGGGGGTCGGCTCGAGGCGACCGCCGCTAAGGCGGAGGCTCGCGTCGCCGGTGATGCGGCTGTCGTGCGTCGCCAGCACCACGGCCGCGCCGCGTCGGGCGTGCTCGCGCAGGTGGGCGATGATGACCGCGGCGTGATGCTCATCGAGGTTGCCCGTCGGCTCGTCCGCCAGCACCAGGGCCGGGTTGTGCAGCATCGCCCGGCACAACGCCACGCGCTGGCACTCGCCGGCGCTGAGCTCGGCGGGGCGATGCTCGATCCGCCCCGCCAGCCCGACTTTCTCGATCAGCCGCTCGGCGCGTGCCCGGGCGGCAGGCGCGGGAATCGCCAGCGTCGGCGTCAGCACGTTCTCCAACACGCTCAGGTAGGGGATCAGGTGGAACCGTTGAAACACGAACCCGACGTGCCGGCCGCGGAACCGACATCGCTGCTCGGGGCTCATCGTGTACAGGTCATGCCCGGCGACGCTGACGGCGCCGTTGTCGGGCTGAAGCAGTCCGCCGGCCACCAACAGCAGGGTCGACTTGCCGCTGCCGCTGGGCCCGTGGATGACGACGAAGCGACCGGGCTCGATGCGGCACGAGACCTCGCGCAGCACCGCGAGGCGCTCACCGCTGCGGTGATAAGACTTGGCCAGGCGATCGATCTCCAACGCCATGTTCATGTTCAGGTCTCGCGCAGGATGCTGGCGGGATCGACCGCGGCCGCCCACATCGCCGGGCCCAGCGCCGCCAGGGCGCTGAGCGTCACCGCCACGAACAGCGCCGCCCCGAGCAGCGCCAGGTCCACCCCGCCGCCCTGGCCGAGCCACGCCGCCGCGGTCACACCCACGCCATAGCCCACGACGGCGCCGATGGCACCGATGGCCATCGCCTTGACCAGGAACATCGTGACGAGGCGCGGCTCGCTGACGCCGACCGCGCGGAGGATGCCGATCTCGCCCTGTCGTGCGCGCACGTTGCCCAGGACGAGGAAGAAGACCCACAGCGCCGAGCCGGCGAGCACCAGCGGCACGAGCACCATCGCGAGCGCCCGCCGCTCGGACGCGACCGCCTGGCGGTGTTCGATCTCGCCCGCCAGCGCGGTCTGGTGCGCCTCGGCCGCCCGTTGCCGCGCCAGTCGCCGCGCCGTGACACGCGAGCTGAACTCCAGCACCTGCGTCGCCGGCAGCAGGCGGGTGACGTCGGCCTGGATCGCCTCGACGCCGGTGTCCGGGCAGGTGCATTCCAGGGCGAAGATCACGTTGATCCGCCCGGGCAGTCCGAGCAGCCGCTGGGCGGTGTCCAGGTCGCACCAGAGCATCACATCCTCGGCGTCGCCCTGCGAGGCATGCACGCGGGCGACGGTGAAACGCTCACCGTGCAGCGTCAACTCATCGCCGACCTCGAGCTCGAACTGCCGCGCCAGCGCGTGGCCGAGCTCGACCGTGCCGGGGGCGATGCGCGGGCGGATCGGGTTGCGGTAGGCCGAGCCGTCCCCGGTGAGGAACTGCGTGCGATGCGCCACCGGCACCTGGCCGGGTGTGCCGGCGAGGATGATCGCCGTGTCGCGCTCCGGCCAGTGAATCTGCTTCTGAAGCACCGGCAGCAGATGGTTGAGCGTCTCGATGCCGCCCTGGCCCAGGTCATGGGCGTGCTGCTGGGGCATCGTGTGGTCGGGATGGCCCTGCACACGCAGCGCCGTGAGGCATTGATCGGCGTGCAGGATCATCACGTTGTAGCCCAGGTCGCGCATGATCAGGCGATAGTCGTCCTCCATCGCCTGCATCTCTTGACGTGTCTGCCGCTCGCGATCGGCGAGCAACTGCTCGGTGCGCTGCTCGTGGCCGCGCAGCAGCAGCACCGCGCCGACGAGGCAAGCGATCGCCATCGTCACGCACAACACCGCTGCGAGGAAGCCGGCCTTGCGAAAGAGCATCTCGCGCCCGATCAGCCTCCACAAGCTCATGGCTGCTCCTCCTGCTCGGTGCGGTGCAGGCGTTCCAGGAACCGCTGCGGCCCGACCGGCGGGGCGACGGCGGCCGGGTCGAAGCGCTGCTCGACCTTCGCCGCCCAGTCCACGCGCATCAGCAGATCCACCCCCGGGTTGCCCGCCTTGACCTGGCACGAGCACGGCCCGGTGACGAACTCGCCCGCCAGCCGCACCGTCCGCGCGTTGATCCCCTCGCCGATCAACGCGTACATCACCAGCGCCCGGCCGTAGATCACGAACACCATCGGCTGGTCCGCGTACGCGTGCAGATCGGGCTCCGTGCCCAGCAGCATCTTCAGCAGCGCCGCCTCCGCGGCCTGGTCGTCACGCGAGAGGCGCAACATCGAAAACGCGATCTCCTGGTGGATACCCGCCAGCTCCAGGCCCCACTGCGCCGGATCGGGCACCGTCAGCGTGCGCTCCAGGCGCGGCAGCTGGGCCTTCAGCAGCTCCGCCACGCGACCGTCGGCGCGGCGATCCCCGCTGTCGAGCATCAGCCACACCGCCGCCTTGCGCTCGAGCAACCGCTCAGCCAGTTGTCGACGCAGCGGCGAATCCAGCATCCGCTCCAGGGCCTCGCGCGTCAGCGGGGCCGTGAGCACCGCCCCGCGGATCTCGCTGACCGACGGGTAGCGAAGCTCGACGTACGGCAGCTCGCGCGCCGGAGTCGGCGCCGCCGCCGCCAATGCGTAGTCGCGAAAGCCAACGGTGAGGTTCGCCTTGCCCTGCTCGCCGTCGGCCGTCTCACGCAGCCAGCGCACCAGCGCCCGCTGCGGCTCGTCAAGCTCGCCCTCGTGGTGTACGACCACCACGTAAGGGTCGGCCTCCCACTGCTCCAGGGCGTACTGGAACACCGGCACCGGGCACGCCGACGCCGCCGGCCCCACGAAGGCGACCGCCAGCGCGATGACCGTCGTCGCGATCCCCATCCGCGCCACCTGCTTGGGGTCAACGCTCATCATGGCTCCTCGGCTGTCAGTTCGAGCCCGGCGATCATGGGATTGAACGAAGCGCCGTCGCCGCGGCGCAGTTCCAGGCTCAGCTCGTGATCCACCGACACCTGCACCTCATGCACCACCGCGTGCAGGGCCCGGCCCGTCTCCGCCACCGCATCGACGCCCACGAGCACGCGCCGGCCATCGACGTACACATCGAAAACACGATCACCCGCCTCGACGCCCGTCTCGAGCTCGGCGAAGTGCAGCCGCAGCGTGTAGCGCCGGTTGAGCAGGTCCGTCACGACGATCGACTGCCCCGCGGCGAGCTGCCGCGCCGACGCCGCGACCCAGGCGATGCCGGCCTCGCCGGCGTCGACGGCAGAGGGATGACGCCGGTGCGTACCCTGCCGGTCGTGCCAGACCCGGCCGGCGTCGTCGACGCGTCGGCCCGGGGCGCCGAAGTTGATCCTGTGCCCGCGCGGGTCCGGTGCCGTAGCGCTGTAGCGCGTCCACTGCTCGATGTTGTCGTCGCCGGGCATGTGCACCAGCGCCAGCGACGTCTGGTGGGCGTAGCTGCACGTGCAGGTGCGTGTGTAGTCCAGGGCGTTGAGCACGCCGTCGGCGGCGATCATGTTGGCGGTGCAGCCCGAGCGGAAGCCGCCGAACGTGCCTGTGCCGCTGTCATGCTCGAGATCGAAGTACCCCGCGTAGCCACTGCGGTACAACAGCAGATGGCGGCTGGCGTTGAGGGTGTTGCAGCCATAGGCGCGGTCATAGCTCCAGGGCGTCTGCTCGCCCAGATGCGCTTGCACACGCATGTGATCCTCGCCCGTGACCAGCGACCGGGCCGTGCCCGGCCGGCCGGGGATCAGCACGTCGCCGCGCACCGCGGCGGGCAGGGTGAAGCTGCCGCCTCGCTGCCAGAGCACCGCACCCGTGCGCGCGTCACGGGCGACCAACTGCCGCGGCTCGTCGTCCAAGGGCCGGCGCAGGTCCACGTTGCCGCCCTCGATGAGAATCTCGTGCTCAGCGCTGTGGATCAGAAACGTGCCCATGACCTCGCTGTCGCTGCGCCAACGCTCCTGGCCGGTCTCCAGATCCAGCGCCAGGATCAGCGACGGCTGCTCGGGGACGCGGCCTCGGCGGGCCATGTGCTCCAGCGCGTTTTCCGACAGGCCGTCAATCAGGTAAAGCGTGTCGTCGCTGGAGACGATCGCGTTGTGGCGGAAGCCGATCGTGGCCGCTCGCTGCCACTTGACCTCGCCGCTGTGGCGGTCCATGACGACGATGCGCCCGCTGGACGTGCCGCTGTAGCTGTCGGTCCAGCCCAGCTCCTGGTCCTCGAAGATGTGCGGCTCGGCGGTGCTGATCAGCCAGTCGCCGCGCACGCTCACGTGGCCCCAGTCCACGTCGTCCCGTTGGCGACGCGGCGCCAGCGGAAACTGGGCCGTCGTCTGGCCCGTGGCCGGGTCCAGGCGATGGATCGCGGCGTCATAACGCAGGTACACGGCGTCGGGCAGTGTCACGAACGGGCTACCGATGTACGTCGCGCCGGGGATGTTGGTCATGTAGACCTCGTCGCCGTCGGCCCAGCGCCGCTCGAGCTCGAGGTTGGTGAACGGATGCCCGATGCCGGGAAACTCACGCCGCCACAACGTGCGCCCGGTGTACACGCACCGTGCCGAAATCGTTTCGACACCGAGAAACACCTGCCGGCCCCCGGCGACCTGAGGCCGCGGCCCGCCGGCATGGCGCGGCAGGATGTCGTCGTGGCTCGGGCCGCCGAACCAGAGCACCCCCAGCGGCAGGCGGACGCGGTCGTCCGCCGCTAGCAGCGTGTTGGCGGGGCACTGAAGCTGGTGCGTCCATTGCCCCGCACCGGTCAACGGCCCATCGCGCCACGCCTCGATCCGCCCGTCGTGCACCTGCACCGACACCCGATCCACAACCGCCTTCCGCGCCGCCGACGCCAACGGCGCCGACGCCCCGCCGAGATACGCCCGGCCGCCGTAGGGCCGCAGCCAGCCCAGCAGGCGCGCCATCGCCTCGGACTCGGCGACCAGCTCCGCCGCCGTCGCATCCTCGCTGACCACCAGGCTGAACAGGTACGGCTGAACCGTAAAGCTCGCCGGCTCGGCGCGCATGACCACCGCCCGCTCGCCATGGACCCCCGCCTCGACCAGTTCCCGACGCAACGCGCCGACGCGCTCGGCATCCGCCTCGACGATGAGCACGTGCATGTCGCTCAGCGCCACGAGCTCCCGCGCCAGGTCGCCCGAGCCGGCGCCGAGCACCAGCGCGTAGCCGCCCGACTCGCCGAGATCCTCCAGCAGCGCCCCGGCCACCCGCGCCCATTCATCCGCGCCGCGCGCCAGCGCCCCGGGCTGATGCTCATGCACCCGCGCCCGCCGCGGCTCGGCGCCGAAGCAGTAGATGCGGCCGGTGTCCGTGCTCACGAACAGCCGACCGCGCGCCGCCGCCTTGTACACCACTTCCCCGTCGAGCTGCCCGGCGACCTGCTCGACATACCGAGCGATGCGGTCGTTGCGCTTCCTGCCCTTGCCCTGGGCGTGCACGGCGTAGTTGCCGCCGCCCTTGTGCGCCTCGCGCGGGTCCAGGCGCACGACGCGCCCGTCGTGGCGGTCGAAATACCCCGGCGGCGCGCGCCCCCCGGCGACGACCAGCGTGTCATCACCGACGGCGATGTAGCCCTGCGGCGCCAGCCCGCCGTAGCCGTACGCCCCGCCGTGCGGCAGCGGCACGTAGTCGGAGCTGGTCGTGTCGTTGACCCAGATCGGCTCGCCGGTCTCCGCATCCAGCGCATGGATGAACACGCCGTGCAACGGCCAGATACCCGCGGCGAAGTAGACGACGCCGTCCTCGACGGTCGCGGCCCCGCGTGCCGGCCAGAGGTTGATCAGCCGCTCGTTGCCCAGCAGCCGATGCTCGGAAGGGCCGCCGCGGAACCGCCACACCAGCTCGCCACTGGCGGCGTCGACACAGTACAGGTGCCCGTCGTCGCTGACGAAGTAGACGCGCCCGCCCCAGGCCGTGGGTGCAAGGCGCACGGGCCCGTCGGCAAAGAAGCGCCAGAGCTCGCCGCCGCCGTCCAGGTCGTAGGCCGTGACGCTGTCGGTGACGTTGGAGGCGATGAACAGCCGCTCGCCTTGGACGATGGGCACGTAGCCGACGTCGAACTCCAGCTTGCCGCCGTCGTCCCACTGGTGACGCCAGGCCCGGCGGGGCTCAGGCAACTGCCGCACCCAGTGCAGGTGAAGCTCCTCAGCCAACTCGTGGCCCGTCGCGGCGCTGCGCGACGTGTCGAATCGCCACGTCGGCCAATCCGGCTCAGCCAGGCGCACACGACGCGTGGCCACCGGCGTCTGCTCACGAGCGTCGTCGGCGACCACGTGATACCAGCCCAGATGCTCCGGCGCCACCGCGTCGATGCGCAGGCGATCGGCCGTCGCCCCTTCGATCGCCCGGCCATCGAAGTACCACTGGTAGCTGACCCGCCCCCGCGCGTCGCGCAGCGCCACCGGGCCCAGCGTCACCGGCTCGCCCATCACCGCGTCGCGCGGCCGCAGATCCTGCTCGTACATGCGCACCGCGCGCCACCGTGGCGGCCGGCTGAACACCGCCTCGCGGTCGCCCGCCAGGTCGCGCGCCACCGCCCCCTGCCCCTCGGTCAAGGGCAGGTAGACCAGCAACCCTGCCTCCTCACCACTGAGCACGCGGTCATGATGCTCGGCAATCTGCCCTGGCGAGCGCACATGGTCCCACACCCGCACGTCCTGGATCAGCCCGGAAAAGGTCCGCTCGCCTGCCGCCGAGTCCCCGATCCGCAGCGGCGCGTCGTCCGCCACGGGCAGTTCGTCGGCCTCGAATTCGATCAAAAGCTCTCCGTCGAGATAGAACCGCCACGCCCCCTCGCCGAAGCTCACCGCCACGTGGTGCCAGCGGCCCGGCTCAATGGCCGCGGCCCGCGTCGAGCGCCCGGTGCGACCGACCGCCAGGCGTAAGTACCTGTCGTTGTCGAGCATGAACGACCAACCCCCGTCGTCGGCGTGCGTGCCCGAGGTGCAGGCGATCCGCGGCCAGCCGTGGTCGGTGCGGTCGGCGACCTGGATCCACGCCTCGATCGTGCCGCCGTGGTCCAACGCCAGCGGCGCAGCGTGGGGCAGTTCCAGGTAGACCTCCTGGCCATCGAACACCGGCACGCTCGTCGCGCGCTCGGTCAACGGACTCACGGAGCCGTAGCCGACCGCAGCCAGCGTGAGCAGGACGATGACGGCGATGCCGCCGCTCCACCTGTGGCCGCGGGGCGAGAGGGGGAAAAAACGCATGAGATGGGGCGATTCGCTGGCGTTCACAGGGTGTTCCGAGAGGGGGGCCGATGAGTACAGGATAATTAGACCTTATGTTAGCACAAAGGCTCCGCCGGCTCACGTCGCTCCGGTCCGTGGCCACAAGTTTGTTGAGGGTAATTGCGGGGCCGGGGCCGGCCCGCGACGATGGGCCATCGCACGCCCAAAAAGGTCACTTCGCCTCACCCGACCGCCGACGTCGCTCGCTTGCCAGGGAAGGCGCGGCCCGAGGTCCGCACATGCTCAGTAGCTGTGCTCGTCAAGCCGCACCTTGCCGCGGAAGGTCCAGTAGATGACCACGGTGTAGCCAATGACGAACGGCATGCCCAGGCCGGCGATGATCAGCATGATCGTCAGCGTCGTGGGTGAACTGGCGGCGTTGTAGATGGTCAGACTGTGCTCGGGTCGCGGCGCGCTGGCGACAATGTTGGGGAACATCGCGGCGGCGAGCAGACACACGAACACGAGGATCGCCACGCTGCTGGAGGCGAAGGCCTGGCCCATTCGCCCGCGGTGCAGGCAGCGCGGAATGTTGGCGATCGCCAGCACGCTCAGGACGACGACCAGGACGCCCCACGGGTGATCGTGAAAGTTCGCGGTGGCCTGCGGCAGCATCATGAGGGTGAAGATGGTCGTCAGCAGGTAGAGCGTGAGGAACACGCCGAAGCAGTGCCAGGCCCAACGCCGCACCCGGCGTCGGTAGGCGCCCTCGGTCTTGAGGCAGAGGTAGATCGCCCCGTGCATCATGACCAGGGCGACGGTGAACAGGCCGACGAGCAGGGCGTAGGGCGTCAGCAGGTCGACCGTGGAGCCGGTGAACTCCCCGCGCTCATCCAGCGGCATGCCGAGCATGATGTTGGCGCCGGCGACGCCGATGATCAGCGGGATGACCAGGCTCGCGCCGAAGAACGACCAGTCGCAGATGCTGCGCCACACCCGGTGCTGGATCTTGGAGCGGAACTCAATGCTCACGGCGCGGAAGATCAGTGCCAGCAGCAGGAGCATAAACGCGTTGTAAAAGCCGGAGAAGACGGTGGCGTAGGCCTCGGGAAACGCGGCAAACAGCGCTCCGACGAAGGTCACGAGCCAGACCTCGTTGCCGTCCCACAGCGGGCCGATGCTGTTGAGGCTGACGCGGCGCTCGTGGTCCGTGCGCGCCAGCGGGTGCAGCACGCCCACGCCCAGGTCGAACCCGTCGAGGACCATGTACCCGGCGATGAGCACGCCCAGGAGCACAAACCAGATCAGGTTGAGATCCAACTCCATCGGTGAAAATTCCTCGCCTGTTGGTTCACGGCTCGGTCGGGTCGCCGCGGGGCTCGTTGCGGCGGCGCAGGAAGCTGAACAGGTCGCGCCAGCCCAGGTAGCGTG
>SLDI01000634.1:0-8989 GCA_007125385.1 Phycisphaeraceae bacterium
TCGCCAGCGGCCGTGGTTCTGCGAAAGCGCCTTCGATCCGTTCGTCGCGGATGGGGTGCCCCTGACAAGCGGAGTCCGCGGAGCTTGTCAGGGCGAATCGCCAAGAAGCGCTGACAAGGCTGGGGACGGCCTTGTCAGTGGCATCCGACGCCCGGGGCCGGCCATGGCCGCGGCGATGCGATATGATGGCAGAGCTGCCGGGCGGGCAGCGGTGCATGGAACAGGTCGAGTTGGAGTTGGTCATGGCTGAGATTGAGCCCATCGTGCCGGCGACGGAGGCGATTCCCACACAGATTTTCCCCGACGCCGCCGAGGCCAGCCGCACGGTGGCCCGGCAGATCGCCGATTTGATCCGCGCCAAGGCGAAGGCGGGCGAAAAGTGCGTGCTGGGTCTGGCGACGGGCTCGACGCCGACGCGGGTGTACGACGAGCTGGTGCGCATGCACCGGGAGGAGGGGCTGTCGTTCGCGAACGTGGTGACGTTCAACCTCGACGAGTACTACCCGATGCAGCCCAACGAGCTGCAAAGTTATGTCCGCTTCATGCGCGAGCACCTGTTCGACCACGTGGACATCCCTGACGAAAACGTGCACATCCCCGACGGCACGCTGCCGCCGGAGCGCATCGCGGAGTATTGCCGCGAGTACGAGCGGGCGATCGAGCGGGCCGGCGGCATCGACCTGCAGTTGCTGGGCATCGGCCGGACGGGTCACATCGGCTTCAACGAGCCGGGCTCGCATCGCTCCAGCCGGACGCGCCTGATCGCGATGGACATGATCACGCGACGGGACGCGGCGAGCGACTTTTTCGGCGAGGAGAACGTGCCGCGCCGGGCGATCACGATGGGCGTGGCGACGATCCTGGACGCGAAGAAGGTCGTGCTGATGGCCTTCGGCGAGCACAAGGCCGGGGTCGTGCGCGAGGCGGTGGAGGGCCCGGTCACGCCGTCGGTGGCGGCGTCGTTTCTC
This sequence comes from Phycisphaeraceae bacterium, assembly GCA_007125385.1. Classification (GTDB taxonomy): domain Bacteria; phylum Planctomycetota; class Phycisphaerae; order Phycisphaerales; family Phycisphaeraceae; genus SKPT01. Next base: position 969 of record SLDI01000634.1, read on the forward strand.
CAGGAGCACGACGACGCGCTGGTGGTGCTCGACGAGGCCGCCGCGGCGGAGCTGACGCGCTACCGCTGCCCGTGGATCCTCGGCTCGATCGAGTGGACGCCGCGGCGGATCCGCCAGGCGGTGATCTGGCTGGCGCACCAGGTGGACAAGCCGATCCTCAAGCTCACCGACGAGCACTACAACGAGCATCATCTGCAGGACCTGCTCGCGGCGCACGGGCCGGCCTACAACATCAACGTCGAGGTGTTCCGGGCGTTGCAGCGGACGATCACCGGCTGGCCGGGCGGCAAGCCGGCGAGCGAGCGGCAGCCGGGCGACATTGCCGGCGAGCACGACGACATCTTCCCCAAGCGGGCGCTGATCTTCTCGCCGCACCCGGACGACGACGTGATCTCGATGGGCGGGACGCTGATCCGCCTGGCCGACCAGGGCCACGAGGTGCACGTGGCGTACCAGACCTCGGGCAACATCGCGGTGTTCGACCACGACGCGCTGCGCTTCGTGGACTTCGCCGCCGATTTCAACGAGCTTTTCGGCATCGACCCGGCGTCGTCGACGAAGCTGGAGCGGACGATCGAGGACGGCCTGCGCAACAAGCAGCCCGGCGAGGTCGACCCGCCGGAGGTGCAGAAGCTCAAGGCGTTGATCCGGCGGGGCGAGGCGCGGGCGGCGGGGCGTTACTGCGGGGTGCCGATGCAGAACCTGCACTTCCTGGACATGCCCTTTTACGAGACCGGGCGCGTGCGCAAGAACCCGCTGGGCGAGGCCGACGTGCGGATCGTGATGGAGCTGCTCGAGCGGATCAAGCCGCACCAGATTTATGCCGCCGGCGACCTGACCGACCCGCACGGCACGCATCGCACCTGCCTGGAGGCGGTGCTCGAGGCGGTCAAGCGCGTGTCGGATCAGCCGTGGTTCGCGGACACGGAGCTGTGGCTGTACCGCGGGGCGTGGCAGGAGTGGGACCCGGAGCAGGTGGACATGGCGGTGCCGCTGAGCCCGCAGGAGCTGGCGCGCAAGCGCAACGCGATCTTCAAGCACGAGTCCCAGAAGGACAGCGCCCCGTTCCCGGGCGGCGACCAGCGCGAGTTCTGGGAGCGGGCCGAGCAGCGCAACCGCAAGTTCGCCCAGCTCTGGGATCGGCTGGGGCTGCCGGAGTACGAGGCGATCGAGGCGTTCGTGCGCTGGCGGCCGGAGCTGGCGCCGAGCAAAGGCGGGGCGTCGAAGCAGCGCCAGGCGGTGGCGACGGGGTGAGCCGCGCAATGCCGGGCTGGCCCCGCGATCGGCGGCGAGGCGCGCTCAGCCGGCGGCGGGGGCGAAGGCGTCGAGAAACTCGCTCAGCCGCAGCGCCGTCGGCGTGACCCGTTGCAGCATCTCGCGCCGGCTGTTGGCCGCCTCGACCGGGGTCAGCCCCATCAACCGCACGTCGCGCAGCAGGCGCTCGATCACCACGAAGTCCCGGCCGGCCTGATCGTCGCGGCGGCGCAGGTGCTCGCCGAAGGCCGCGGCGTCGTAATCGCCCGCGTCCTCGATGAACGTCAGCAGCGCATCCTCAAAGCTGGCGCGGATCTGCTCGTAGCGCCCGCTGGCCGGGTCGTCCGGGTCCTCCAGGAAGGCGGTGCGGTAGTTCTCCAGCGCCCGCCTGAGCGTCGTCGGATCCAGGCGATGCACCGTGACGCGATATTCGTGGTCGTCCAGGCCCTCGGGCACGTCGCGGAAGAGCACCGGCGGGTGGCGGACGTCCTGGCGGTCGAGCTGGCGCGGCACCAGCCCCATGAGCACGAGGATCTCGTTGTCCGCCTCGGTCAGCTCCACCTGCTCCGTCTCCGGCGCCTCGGGCTCGTCGGCCTCCTCGCGATGGGTGTCGAAGATGCTGGCGATCAGCTCGCGCACGTCGATCGTCACCGCCCGGGCCACGCGCAACTGCGTCGAGAGCTCGAACTTGGGCTCATGGATCACCGGGTCGACGACGATGTCCGCCAGGCTCGTGGCGGCGAGCACCGGCCGGGGATTGGCGACCGGCAGCACGGTCACGTCGGTGGCGTGGATCATCACGCGCCCGGCGGGGCTCTGGAGGAACGGCGGCTGGGCGGCGTTGACCAGGAACAGCTCCGGCGTGTCGATCCGCACGCCGTCGACCTGGTCGATCGGGTCGCCGAGGTGGTTGACGGGCCCGGCCAGGCCGGTCGGGGCGTAGATCGGCGCGAGGCTCGTGGCCGAGCCGCCCTGGGCGGAGACGGTGGCGGTGGGCTGGTCGCTGGTCTCGATGACGGTGACGCGGCCGGCCGCGTTGACGAGGAAGCTGCCGTTGGGCACGGCCACGCCGCCGAAGCTGATGTCGCCCGTGCCGGCGATGGCGTCGGTGGCCGAGTCGAGGATGAGCGAGCCCGGGGTATCGTCGCGGAAGCCGATGGTGTCAGCCGCGCTGATGGTGATGTTGCCGCCGCGGCTGAGCAGCAGCACGTCGCCGGCCTGGGTCTTGAAGATCGAGGGCAGCAGCCCGCTGTCGATCACGAGCGTGCCGCCGGCCTCGATGGTGATGTCGCCGCCGCGGCTGTCCAGCACGCTCTCGATGTTGACGGTCTGCCCGACGTAGCGCTGGCCGCTGCCGCCGACGGTGTCGACGTTGCGGAGGTTCACCGCGCCGTCGGGGTTGATCAGCTCGAAGCCGCCGCCGGCGCCCGCCCCGACGCCGACGGGGAAGTCGTCGGCGGCGACGGCCTGGGCGAAGCGCGTCTGGCCTTCGAGCGTGCCGACGGTGAAGCTGCCGCCGGCGGGCACCTCGAGCTCGCGCACGGTGACGGTCGACCAGGGCTCGGTGGTGTCGGCGGTCATGCCGGTCTCGAAGCTGACGTGGCGGACGAACTGCTGGCCCTGGATGATGAGTTGGCCCTGCTCGGGCTGGCCGGAGCCGGGGCGCTGGTTCGCGCCCCAGCCGAGGCTGGCGGTGCGGTTGCCGCGCTCGTCCTGCTCGGCGCCGCCGGGGCCGGCGAAGTCACCCCCGCCGCCGGTGCCCGCGCCGAAGCGCAGGCTGTCGATCATCTGCGAGTCGCCGGCGATCTGGAGGTTGAAGTTGCGCCCCGCCAGGGCGGTGACGTGCGTCTCGTTGATCGTGCTGGCGAGCATGAGCGGCTCGGCCTCGCCGACGTCGCCCGCGGCGTAAACGCCCGAGACGTCCGTCGCGCCGCTGAGCTCCATGTCGCCGCTGGTGCGCACCGCCGCCAGACGCAGGGCGCCGGGCTGGACTTCGTCGCCGGCGAGATCCGCAAGCGGCGTGGCGCCGGCGCCGTCCGTGGCGAAGGTGCGCACCACCACGTCGCCGTCGACGGCCGGGCTCACGCCCGGGCGCGGGGCGAAGGCCGTCTGCTCGACGCCGCCGGCCTGCGTGCGCTCGACGAGCTCGCCGGTCGAGAGCAGGTACCCGGCCTGGACGCGATGCGCCTCGACGATCAGCCGGCCGCCGTTGAGCACGATCGCGTCGGCGCGCTGCGTCACCGCGAGCGTGCCGTCGTCGGCCAGGTCGGCGTCGATGGCGCCGACGTGCATGGTGAAGTCGCCGCCACCCTGGCCGTCGGCGTCGGCGATGAAGGCGGCCTGCGGGGCGTCGAGCAGGTTCAGCTCCCGGTTGTCCATGGGCGCCAGCGCGATGCGGCCGTGCGATTGGATCTCGAAGCCCGCCTGCCGCGACGCCAGGGCCTCGAGCCCGGCCTGGCTGAGCGTCTGCCCGGTGCCGCCGGCGGCGATGGCGATGTCGCTTTCCGAGGCGAAGGTGATCTCGCGCTGAGCCGGCACCACCTCCTGGGTGTCGAGCTGGTCCAGCCCGGCCACGAGGCTGGCGAAGTCGCCCGCGGCGAGGGAGACGCGTTGGGCATCGACATCGAGGCCCGGGCCGTCGTCCTGGGTCATGGTGACGGTGTTGTCGGCGTCGACGCGCTCCAGGCGCACGTGCACGTGTCCGTCGCGCCGCCCGATCAGCACCTGGTTGCCCGCGACGAGCGCGGCCGTGCCGCCGGGGACCGTGATGGTGCCCAGCGCTTCGATGCGTCGGCCGATCAGGGCCACGATCGCGTCGGGGTCGGGCTCGGCGATCATCGAGATCATGGCGTCGGGCTGGACCACGACGTCGCCGGCGATGTCGGTGAAGCGGTCGATGCCCTCGAGGAAGTCGGCGTCGGCGATGTGGCCGGCGGCGGCGTAGAGCCCGCCGACGTTCACCATGGCCCCGGGGCCGAAGACGATGCCCTCGGGGTTGACGAGGTAGATGATGCCGTTGGCTTGAAGCCGGCCGAAGATTTCACTGGGGTTGGAGCCGGTGACGCGGTTGAGCGCCGCGGCGCCGGCGCTGGGCTGGTCGAACTCGACGACGTGGTTGGCGCCGATGTCAAAGTTCTGCCAGTTGATGATGGCGCGGTTGGACGCCTGCTCGATGCGGGTGGTGCCCGGGTCCGGGCGGATGACCGTCGCGTCACCGGCGACGACCTGCTCGCCGCCGGGGCTGGACGGCTGGGCGTCGATGCCCGGGGCGAGCGTCGCGATCGCCACGGCGGCGGCGATCGTCCGCGTCCAGGTCCGCCGTGGGCATTGCCGTGTCAGCCGCATGGGTCACCTCGCTGCCGAGCGGTCGGCGGTCAGTAGATCAGGGTCAACACGAAGTGCAGGCGGTTGTCGCCCGCGTCGTCGGGGCCGGCGTCGCGCAGGGCCACGCCCCAGTCGCCGCGCACGCTCACGTTGTGGCGCAGCAGCAGCTCCAGCCCGACGCCGGTGCCCACGAGCGTCTCGTGGCGCTCGAACGGGCTGCGGCGGTCGGTGGTCCAGACGCGGCCGGCGTCGATGAAGGCCCGGAAGATGAGGTCCCAGTCGGGTCGGCCGTACACCGCCTCGGGGGCGATGCGGAACGGCCGGCCGAAGATCGGCGTCTCGTCCGGGTCGCGCGGGTGCAGCAGGCGCGGGATGTGCAGGCGGTACTCGGCGGTGGCGATCAAAGCGTGGTCGCCGGCGACGATCGCCTCGTCGTAGCCGCGCACCGAGTAGCGTCCGCCGGCGACGTGCTGGAACTGGGGGACGAGGCGATGGCCGAACGCCGTCTGGGCGCGGAGCTGAAACGCCAGCTCGTGGGCGAGCGTCGAGCTGCCGGGCGTCTGCGGGTCGCGCCAGGCCGGACCGTGGATCACCGGCTCGAGGAAGAAGGCGTAGCTGGCTTCGCCGGCGAGAAGGGTGAAGGTCTCGTCGCGGCTGCGGATGTTGGTGCGGCCGAGCCCGGCCATGCCGTCGGCGTCGCTGCCGGCGATCGCGGCGAGATTGTGCGCCAGCTCCAGGCTGGCGAAGGCGCGGTCGATCTCGCGCTGTCGCTCCAGTTGCACGCCGAGGTAGGGCAGGAGAAAGCCCTCGCGTTCGTCGGCGAGGAAGCTGTCGACGCCGATGCGGCGGTAGCGCAGGCCGGCGACGAGGTCGACGAAGAGCTCGCGCTGCTGGTGGAGGTTGTGGATCAGCTCGCCGCCGAGCGTCCACTCGTCGCCGCGGAAGTCCTCGCCGGGCAGGCCGACGTCGCTGGCACGGAACTCGCTGTAGGTGCCCAAGACGCGGTAGCGCAGGCGGTCGGTTTTCGGCAGCGGCGCTTCGTAGGAGGCGAGCACGGCGTGCATGCGGTCGAAGCCGGCGGTCAGGTAGTCGAGGCTGAGGATGTCGTCGTTGTTGGTGAGCTGGTTGTGGATGAACCCGAAGCGTTGCCGCCAGCGGCGGGTGGCGCGGGTGCCGGTGTTGGCGAGCTGGAAGTAGGCCAGCCACGGCCGGCGCTCGGTCACGAGGAAGTCCAGCCCGACGTCGCCGGCGACCTCGCCGCGGCTGACGGCCACGTCCACGCGCCGGCCCGGGTGACGGTTCAGGCGAAAGAGATAGGCGTCGAGCTCGTCCTGGCGCAGGACGTCGCCCTCCTGCTCGCCGTCGCGGCCGGCCAGGGGCGATCGCTGGGCAATGCGCTCATGGGCGGGCAGGTTCTCACGCGTCGGCGCGTCGGCGAAGCGTTCGCCGTGAGCGACCGTGCGCACCGGACCGACCGTGGCGGTGAGCACCACCAGCTCCAGCGCGCCTTGCTCGCCGGGGCGCAGGTCCACGAGCTGTTCGTCGCGCTGGACGATGTGGTTCTCGGAGGGCAGGACGCGCACCCCCAGCAGCCCACGCTGCGACAGTGCCTCGACCACCTGCGAGGCGATGACGCGCAGCGCCGAGGCGTGGTAGGCCCGCGCCTGGCCGTCGGAAAGCTCGGCCAGCGTGAAACGCTCGACGCGCTGGGCATCGTCCTGCCGCGGGTCGACGAACAGATCGCCAATCACGCCGAGCTCGAAACGGTGTTCATAGACGTCGGCCAGCTCGGGCTGGCGCGGCCGATCCTGCCGGTAGCTGAGCACGAACTCGTTGATGGAGAAGGTCGCCGCGTGGGCCGCGCCCGCGGCGGCGAGCACGAGCCCCGCCGCGGCGAGCCTCACCAGCGACAGCAAGCCCCGCCGCGGCGCCGATTCGCACTGATCGTCGGTCATGGCAGGCCTTGATTAAAGAGCTGATCTCGAGCGGGGCCGGCGGCGATCGCCGCGTCGGGCGGGCATGAAAATAAGCACAACCCCCACGTCGTGTCAAGGTTTTCCTGATGATCGCCCGCTGGAGGCCGGGCGGCGTGCGCGTGGCGTGGCCGGTGCGGCGCGGTCAACTGCTCGGCAGCGTGGGCGCCTCGGGTTGCGCGGCGGGCACGAAGATTTGCTCAAACTCTGCCAGTCGCAGCGCCTCGGGCATGACGCGCTGGAGGATCTCGCGCCGGGCGGTGCGGTGCTCGGAAGGGGTCAGGCCCACGCGATCCAGGTGACGCAGCACCTCGGCGATGGCGGCGATGTCCCGGCGGGCCTCGTGCTGCTCGTCGGCCAGGTAGCGGTGGAAGGCGGCCGAGTCGTAATCGCCGACCTGCTCGATGTGGGTGTAGAGGGCGCCGGTGATGCTGTCGCGGATCTGCTGGTAGCGGCCGGTGTGTGGGTCGTCCGGGTCCTGGAGGAAGGTCTGGCGGTAGGCGTCCAGCACGCGGCGCAGGGCGCGGAGGTCCAGGCGCGAGACGGCCACGCGCGTCAGGCCCTGCTCGTCGGGCAGGTCCAGGTAGCGCATCGCCCCCCGCAGCCGGGCGCGCCGCTCCTCGGCCGTGAGCTGACGCGGCACGATGCCCATGAGCACCAGGATCTCGGCGTCGGCCTCGTCCAGCTCCAGCTCCACGTCGGCCGGGGCTTCATCCTGCTCCGCATCGCCCAGGGCCGGGGCCGCGGGCAACGTCGGGGGCAGCTCGATGGTGGTGTTGATGATCACCTGCCCCCGGTCGCTGAGGATCAGTTGCGTGGTGCCCGGCGGGGCGAGGCTGATGGTCCGCGCGTCGATGCGCACGCCGTCGGCCTGGGAGAAGCTCTGGCCGGTCCAGCTCTGCACCGGCTCGAAGGTGAAGGCGCTGCCGCCGGCGGCGCGGATCGTCACCACGCCGGGGTTGGCCTGGGCGCCTTGCAGCGTCACGTGGCCGCGCGTGTTGACCACGAAGCTGCCGGCGGGGACGTGGACGTTGGACAGGACGATGGCGCCGGTGGCGGCGTCGAGCAGGATCGAGCCGGTCGCGCCCGGGGCGAACCCGAGCGTGTCGTGGCGATCGATGAGGATCTGCCCGCCGCCGCTGCGCAGCTCCAGGTCGCCGTCGCCGGTGCGCACGATCGTCGGCGTCGCGGCCGTGCCCGTCTGCGGTGTGCGCAGGGAGATGTCGCCGCCGGCGGAGACGATGCGTGTGCGGCCGGCGGCGCCGGGCCTGAGCGTGATGTGGCCGTCGCCGGCCGTGGCTTCGAGGGCGATGCGGCCGGTGGCGAAAACGTCGCCGAGTTCGAGGCCTGCGGCGGTCAGGAGCAGCTCCTGGAGCGGGCGGCCGCTGGTGCCGGCGGTGCCGGCCAGGCTCAGCTCACCCGTGGCCAGCAGGTGCACGGCCGCGGCGAACAGGTCGCCGGCGATCGACA
>SLDI01000640.1:0-8962 GCA_007125385.1 Phycisphaeraceae bacterium
CACGATGGCGATTGACCCTCGGAATCTGAGCCAGACGCAGCTCGTGCGGCTGTTGAACTCGACGCCGCTCGGGCCGGTGACCAACACGCCCGCGCTGCACCGCCAGCTCAACGACGCCGGCCTGCGCGTCACCTCGCGCGACGGCAAGCGGGTGAACCTCATCCGCTACGTGGCGTGGCTTGCCCGGGAGGTCGACAAGCCCCGGCCGGAGCAGGCCAGCTACGAGGAACGGCGACGCCGGGACCTCCAGCGCAAGCTCGAGCTGTCGCGCGAGGGACGCGACATCGGCCCGCCCCCGGAAGTGGTGAACCCACAGCGCCGCGAAGCAGCGGAAGGATCATTCCGGGGGTTCTGCGAGTCGTACTTCCCCGCGGCGTTCCACCTGCCGTGGAGCGACGACCATCTGCGGGTGATGGAAAAGATCGAGCGGGCGGTGCTGGAGGGCGGGCTGTTCGCCTTCGCCATGCCCCGTGGCAGCGGGAAGACGACGCTGGCGCGCGTGGCGGGGCTCTGGGCCATCCTCATCGGCGCCCGTGAGTACGTGTGCCTGATCGGCAGCGCCGCCGACCAGGCCAAAACCATGCTCGACGACATCAAGCGCGACATGCTCGGCAACGATCTGCTGCTCGAGGACTTCCCGGAGGTCATATACCCGATCCGCAAGCTCGAGAACAACGCGCGGAAGCAGGCCGGCCAGCTCTGCCAGGGCGAGTTGACGTACATCACGTGGGCGACGGACACATTGGTGCTGCCAACAATGGGGCGGGATCAACTGCCCGAGAACCTGCGGGAGCGGGATCTGGAGGCCAGCCCATCGTCGGGCTCGATCATCACCGTCGCCGGCCTGGACTCCAACATCCGCGGCCAGCACCACACCAAGCTCGACGGGACGATCGTGCGCCCCTCGCTGGTGATCCTGGACGACCCGCAGACGCGCCAGTCGGCGGCGTCGACCAGCCAGACGCGGCATCGCCTGTCCATCCTCAACGGTGACGTGCTGGGCATGGCCGGGCCGGACGTGAAGATCGCCGGGTTCATGACCTGCACGAAGATCTACCACGACGACCTGGCGGACCAGATCCTCAACCGGGACAAGAATCCGGAGTGGCAAGGCGAATGCACGAAGATGGCGTACGCGCTGCCCACCAACGAGAAGCTGTGGGACCGGTACGCCGAACTGCGGGCCGAGGGGCTGCGCGAGGGCGACGGCGGCAAGCGTGCCACCGAGTTCTACCGGCAGCACCGGGCGGAGATGGACGCCGGCGCCGTCGTCGCGTGGCCGGATCGGTACAACGCCGACGAACTTTCGGCCGTGCAGCACGCGATGAACCTGAAACTGCGGGACGAGGAGGCGTTTTTCGCCGAATATCAGAACGAGCCGGTCAGCGACCAGCTCGACGAGGACGTGCTCACGCCCGACCAGGTGGCGGATCGCTTCAACGGCCGGCCGCGCCACCAGGTGCCCAAGCCTGCGACGTGCCTGACGATGTACGTGGACGTGCAGGAGCGGATGCTGTTCTACTGCGTCTGCGCGTGGGAGCCGGACTTCACGGGCTACGTCGTGGACTACGGCACGCTGCCGGACCAGAAGCGACGGTATTTTACGCTGCGCGACGCCAATCGCACGCTGGCGGCGCAGTTCCCGGGTTCAGGCGTCGAGGGCGCCATTCAGGCCGGGCTTGAGCAACTCCTCAGCGAGCATTTACACCGGGAGTGGCCCGTCGCGGGCGATGGCGGCGTCATGCGGATCGAGCGGTGCCTGGTGGACGCCGGCTACCTGCCGGGCGTCGTCGCCAACGCGTGCCACCGCCTCGGTGCCGTCGCCATGCCCGCCAAGGGCGTAGGGATCCGGGCCGGCAACCGGCCGATGAGCGCGTACCGGCGGAAACCGGGCGAGCGGCACGGACACCACTGGTACGTACCCAACGTCAACCGCACGAGCGAGTTGCGACACGTGCTGATTGACACGAACTACTGGAAGACCTTCGTGCATGCCCGGCTGAGCACGGCGCCGGGTGATCGCGGCGCCATGACCCTGTTCGGCAACTCGCCGGCTGCGCACCGCCTGTTCGCCGACCACGTCGCGGCCAGCGAAACGTGGGTGCGCACCGAGGGCCAGGGCCGCGTGGTGCAGGAGTGGTCGAGCCGGCCAAGCAAGCCGGACAACCACTGGTTCGACTGCCTGGTTGGTTGCGCCGTCGCGGCGAGCATGTGCGGGGTGCGGCTGGGTACGGAGCGCGTCGAGCCGGCAACGAGGAAGCGGCCGGTGAAGCTGTCGGAGATTCAGAAAGCGAGGGTGTCGTGACTTCGGGGGGACCACGAGCAGCGGTCGCAGCGCAGCGGGAGATCGTCTGCCCGCAGTGTGGCGGGCGACGGGTTCGGGTCCTGTTTATCCGGCCCAGGAGCGGCGGCAAGTTGATACGCCGTAGGAAGTGTCGAGACTGCGGCAAGCGAATTACAACTTCGGAGCGGCTCGGAGCGTAGGGCCCAGCGGACCTTCAAATATTTCCGCGTTGCCACAATGACCAGATCTCCGCGATCTCAGGGACGCCGCCGGGAAGGCCGTCCTGGGATCGTCGGCCGTCGAGATCTGCAAGCCAGCGATCGGGTTTCTCCAACTGGTCGTCATAACGCTGCTTAAAGTCGGCATAGAACCAGACGGCGTACAATACGGCACTGGCCAAACGCCGAGCATTCCGAAGCGTGTTGGCTTCACCATCCAAGCGTGTGCCGTGGAGCACATCTGATCGGATGTCGTACAGATGTGCCACGAATTTCACGGCTTGGTCACGATGAGCAGTGCGAGGCTCGAGCAGCGTTGCAACGATGTCACTGATCCGGCGCTTCAGTTCGGTACCCTTGATGCCGACGAGCGATTCGATCGCTGTGACACACAGGGCGATTCCAAGGGCGGTGCTGGGCTGCCTGTCGGCCTCTGCCAGTAGGCGCACCGCATTCGCTATCCGGTTCCGGAAATGATCACCCTTTCTGCGCCCCTCCAGTGTCGTTGTGAGAGCACCGCGAATGAAGGCCAGGTGCTGAGTAAGTGTGGCGGCGGGTATTTCTACAACGTCATGAGCGAGTCGGCTCTGCCAGCCGGGTTGAAGAGACACGACAGTTCTCAGGACCGCGGTCAGTATCTGTAGAAACTCGTTCTGAAGGTTCCGGAGACATCGTCGCGACAGGTGGCCGCGAAGTCGCATGTAAAGGAGGCCCTCGTCATGCCGGTGCACGGTTGAACGGGTCACATGTCCTCGCAGTTCCAGGTGAGACACCGTCGCACGGATGTCTTCGTGCGACCAAAGCGGCGAGCCTTCAGCGATGTCGACAGGCTCGTGTTCCTCATCTTCGATGAAGTCCGGCAGGTCCGGGGCCTCGGCCTCGCCAAGAACTTCCGCTTTGCCTGAGCGGTATCCGAGGAACGGTAGCTTCAGGCCCGCTTGGGCGTCAGCTGCAGCGTCAGAGGGCAGATCAGTAACCTTGGCCACCTTGAGGGGCTGGCTCTGGCGTTCGCGTAGGACATGTCGTGACAGGTGGTCGAGGAAGTGGCCGTACATCTCCTCGAATTCATCGTCATCGAAGCCGGAATCGGGCTCTGGCAGATAAACCCAGAACAGATCGCTGATTTCCTCGGCCGTGACGATGGCAGGTCCCGACAATTGCTGGATAATCGGACCGAAATGATCCTCTGGATGGCCTCTGCCAACGGCGCTAAAGGCTTCATCCAACGAGGCTTGCCAGTCGCTCGCTAAATCAGCTCGATCCATGTCGTCGCCGTAGAGGTGTAGACCGTCTGCTTGAGCGACGACCTCGCGAATCCACCGGCGCGTGTGCTCGACGAAGCCATCGTCGCGCAGTCGCTTTAGCAATTGTTCCCGCAGTGGCGTCATGGCAAGCCTTCCAATGTGGTCGCCGCTCCCCGACAGCATCAGCGAATCCAGATCGTGGTGGAAAACCCAAGCGCAGCCGGTTCAGCGGTTCTATATGCGTAACGATTTTAGCAGACCGGACCAAACGCATAGACAACCCGACTCGACTGCACGCAGGTGGTGCTGAGGACTGACCGGCCAGAGGCCGCGCGAGACCGTAACTGGAACTCGCACGGCCTTTTTGCACGGTATAGCAGTAGACCCTGACGCGTTTCCCTGCCCCCTACGAATAAGGCTTACAGCGGGATGGCGCAGCGGCAGCGTGCCGGGTTCATGCCCCGGAGGTCGCAGGTTCGAATCCTGCTCCCGCTATTCATGGCCGAGGACATGGAAAAGGTGATTCGCGACAACGCCGAGGGCCCGGCGGAGGCCTCGACCGACGGCCAAAGTGTCAAGCAGCACTCGCTGCGGGACCAGATCGAGGCGGATCGGCACCTGGCATCAAAGAAGGCGGCGCGGAAGGGCCTCGGCGTGCGGCGCACGCGGGTCGAGCCGCCGGGCGCGGCGTAGGACTGGGCAGGTGGCGGGGTAGGGCAGGCTGGAGGATCGAGCACGGATGCTCAATTGGGTAAGGCACATCTTCGGCTGGCGGCGCACGGACGCACCCCGCCACCTGCCGGCTCCCCGCCGCTGGGGAGAGGCCTCCAGTCTGCCCGCGCTACGGGCACGCTATGACGCGGCGGTGACGAACCATGAGAACCGCCGCCACTGGGCGGGCGCCGACCATCTTTCGGCCGATGCCGCCGCCAGTCCCGAGGTGCGGCGGATCCTGCGGAATCGTGCCCGCTACGAGGTCGCGAACAACTCCTACGCCCGCGGGATCGTGCTGACGCTCGCCAACTACGTCGTGGGCACCGGCCCGCGTCTCCAGATGATCACCGGCGACGGCGACGTGGATCGGCTCATCGAGCGAGAGTTCCGGCGCTGGGCCAAGCAGGTCGGCCTGGCGCACAAGCTGCGCACCATGCGCGTCGCCGAGGCGGAGTCGGGCGAGGCGTTCGCCATTCTGGCCACCAATCCGCGGATCCGTGGGCCGGTCCAGCTCGATTTAAAACTCATCGAGGCCGATCGTGTCGCCACGCCATTCGAGTTCCGCGACAACGACCGCGTCCGCGACGGCATCATCTACGACGAGTTCGGCAACCCGGCCGGCTACTTCGTGCTCCGGAGGCACCCAGGAGACAAGCACGCCTCGCGCGGCGGGCTGATGGAGTATGACCTCGTGCCCGCCGGCGCCATGCTCCACCTCTACCGGGCCGACCGGCCCGAGCAGTCGCGCGGCATTCCCGAGATCACGCCCGCGCTGCCGCTGTTCGCCATGCTGCGCGACTATGGGCTTGCTGTGCTTCAGGCCGCCCAGCACGCGGCGCTGCCTGGCGGTGTGATCTACACCGACGCGCCCGCTGACAGCGAGGCGGCCAACGTCGAGCCGATGGACAGCGTCGAGATGGATCGCGGCACGTGGCTGACCATGCCCTACGGCTGGAAGGTCGGGCAGGTCCGGGCCGAGCAGCCCACGACGATGCACGATCAGTTCACGCGGACGATCCTCCAGGAGATCGCCCGCTGTCTGAACATGCCGTTCAACGTCGCTGCGGGTAACAGCGCCGGCTACAACTTCGCCTCCGGCCGGCTCGATCACCAGTCGTTCTACAAGGCGATCCGGATCGACCAGACGTTCATGGCCGAGACGGTGCTCGACCGCGTGCTCGGTGCTTGGCTCGACGAGGCGGTGTTGGTCGAGGGCTACCTGCCGCAGCAACTGCGTGTGGCGGGCATGGCGGATCAGATCACGTCGCAGCGTGAGTGGTTCTGGGACGGCCTGGAACACGTCGATCCGGCGAAGGAGGCCAACGCCACGGCGACGAAGCTGGCGAGCAACACCAGCAACCTGGCCATTGAGTACGCCAAGCAGGGGCTGGACTGGCAGGCCGAACTGCGTCAGCGGGCCAAGGAGAAGGCGCTGATGCGTGAGCTGGGGCTCACCGAGGAGGAGGCCGCGCCATCGGAGCCGACCGAGCAGGACGAGGACATCGAGGAACTGGCCGAGGAGGTTCGAACTCATGCCTGACCGGATCGAGGGCAATCTGACGCTGCTATGCGCTGCCGGCGACATCACGATCGAGGCGGCCGCGCCCGCGGGTGAGATGCAGGAGGGCGCTGCGGAGCAATTGCCGCGCTTCAGCATGGTCGCCTACAGCGGAGAGCCGATGCGCGTCGAGGGTTGGCGGCACCCGGTCGTGGTTGACCTCGAAGGTCTGCGCATCGAGTCGCAGCGCAAGCCCATCCGCTTCGCCCACAGCGCCTACCAGGGCGTGGGGCACACGGAGCGAATCGCCGTGGAGGGCGGGAGGCTCATTGCCGAGGGCCTCGTGTCCCGCGACACGCCCGCGGCCCGCGAGGTCGTGTCCAGCGGCAAGCGTGGCTTCCCGTGGCAGGCATCGATCGGCGCCGGCGTCGAGCAGGCCGAGTTCGTCAAGGCCGGCGCCAACATCACCGTCAACGGGCGCACGTTCAGCGGCCCGCTCTACGTGGCGCGGCGGACCGTGCTCGGTGAAATCAGCTTCGTGGATTCGGGAGCGGATCGGAACACTTCGGCGCGCATCGCCGCGCAACAGCAGCAGGAGCAGCACAACATCATGGACGACAACACCCCCGGAACCCCCACCCCCGCCACCCCGACCACCGGCGACACCAGCGCCGTCAGCGGCGCCACCAGCGCGCCCGCTACACCCGAGCCGGCGAGCGGCGCCCCCGCTCCCGCTGGTGACGACACGGGTGGGCGCACGGTGACCGCCCAGGCCCCCGCCACCCCTGGAAGTGCCCCCGCCAGTTCCGGAGGGACCGATTCCGGGGGCGATGCCCTGCGTCAGATGCGCCAGCAGACGGCGGCCGAGCTGCGCCGCCAGGCCCGGATCCGCCAGGTCGCCGCCGAGCACCCCGAGATCGCGGCCAAGGCGATCGAGGAGGGTTGGTCGGGCGACCGTGCTGAGCTTGAGGTGCTTCGCGCCTCGCGGCCGAACGTGAGCACGGCCCCGGCGGCGCACACGTCCGACAGCTCCGTCACCGCGCAGGTGCTCGAGGCCGCGTGCATGCTCACCGCCGGTCTGTCCAAGCCCGAGCAGCACTTCGAGGCGCAGACGCTGGAGACCGCCGACCACCGCTTTCGCGGCGGCATCGGCCTGCAGGAGCTCCTGCTGGAGGCAGCCTGGGCCAATGGGTACAGCGGCCGCAACTTCCGCGCCTCGCGCGACGTGCTGCGTCACGCCTTCGGCGGCGCACTTCCGGGGGTGCAGGCCAGCAGCTTCTCCACCATCGACATCGGCGGCATCCTCTCCAACGTCGCGAACAAGTTCCTGCTCGAAGGCTTCTTCAGCGTCGAGCGGACGTGGCGGAACATCTGCGCGGTTCGCAACGTCTCCGACTTCAAGACGGTCACCAGCTACCGCCTCATCGGCAAGGACCAGTATGAGAAGGTGGCGCCGGGCGGTGAGCTCAAGCACGGCAACCTGGGCGAGGAGAAGTACACCAACCGGGCCGACACGTACGGGCTGCTGCTGAGCATCGACCGCCGCGACATCATCAACGACGATCTCGGCGCCATCACCACGGTGCCGCGCAAGCTGGGTCGCGGCTCGGGCCTGAAGATCAACGATGTGTTCTGGGCGACGTTCCTGGACAACGCCAGCTTCTTCACGGCCGGGAACAAGAACTTCCTCGAGGGCGCGGACACGAAGCTGAGTATCGACGGGTTGACCAAGGCCGAGGTCGCATTCCTGGAGCAGAACGACTCTGACGGCAAGCCCATCGGCATCATGCCGGCCATGGTGCTGGTGCCGCCGAGCCTTTCGGCGCTCGGCACCTCGCTGTGGCGCTCGCTGGAGGTGCGTGACCCGGGCGCCAGCGGCAAGTACCCGGTCAACAACCCGCACGCGAACAAGTTCCGCGTCGAGGTCAGCCGCTACCTCTCCAACAGCCACTACGGCGGGGCGAGCGACAAGGCGTGGTACATGCTGGCCGAGCCGGGCGACCTGGCAGTGATCGAGGTCGCGTTCCTCAACGGTCAGGAGTGCCTCCCTGTTGCGCTACCCGGGCGGCGCCCGCTGCCGCCGGGCGATCATCACTCCGGCGCCACACCCGCCACACCAGACCACGGCGGATCCCGCCAGAGCAGGTCGCGATCGTTGAGGTACTCCAGCACCGCCAAGGCAACCAGCGCCAACAGGATCACCGGCCCGATCCACCAGTGACGCGCCATCAGCTCCGCCAGCGTCAGTGTCGCGAGGCCCGTTGCCACCGTCAGCACACCGCCGATCAACGGCGCGGTCAGGAAGCCCATGAACCTCGAGGCGACGATCGCCAGGCCTGCCAATGTCAGAATCCGACCGCCCCAGCGCAGCGTCGACGCCGCCGCATCCCTCTCCACCGCCTCGGTGGGGCGCCAGGCTTTTCCCGCCACGACCTCAGCCTGCGCGGTAGCCTCACGCTCCGTGCGCGCAGGCGTAGGTAAGAGGTAGCAGGCCGACAGCACCAGCGCGACGACCACCACCGTCAAGATCAGGAGCATCCTGCTCACGTTCGCTGTCCTCCGTGCGGGTCCACAAACACCTGCTTCAGCACGCCGATGTCCGCCTTTCCGACGACCGGCTCGCGCCTGGCCCTCTGCGTCGGGTCGAAGTCGCCGGGCTTGAACGGCCCGTGCTTCTTCGGATCGCGGTGGGCGTTGGCAATCAGCGCCATCAGGCTCGACGTCTGCGCCCACTCGGCCTGCAGCCGGGCCTCGGCCATCCATACCAGCTCACGCAGTGTCAGCGGGCGGGGGTCAATGCCGAGGAGGCCGGCGAGTTGCCAGATCAGCTGCCACCCTCGCCCCCGGGAGTCCCCCCGCCCCGCTGCTCCTCCATCCATCGCGGCGGGGGTTCGCCCTCCGCCATCGCCTGATCGATCAGCCGATCGATCTCGATCCCCTCGATCTGCTTGTCCGCCGCCGCCACGGCTGCGCCGCTGAGTTTCTGCTGCTTCTCGATCGCGCG
>SLDI01000487.1:0-8960 GCA_007125385.1 Phycisphaeraceae bacterium
CACTTTTCGGACGGAGCCTAATACTACCAACGTTATCTGATGAAGAGGCGAGACACAGATGAACACAGATGAACACAGATTTTCGGGGTGTTGGACACCGCGACGCTACCCCCGGTAACGCGAGGGCCGTCGGGATCTCCATTCCTGGTTCTTATCCGTGTTTATCTGTGTTCATCTGTGGCTTTTTAGCGTTGTGGTACTAACTCTCCTGCTCCATCGCCGTGCGCCACGTCACCGCCAGCCCCGTCAGCGTCAGATCGGGCACGACGCGGTCGATCAGCTCGTAGTCGCGGAACAGCAGCGGGCTGTCGCCGCCGGTGGCGACGACCAGCGGGTAGGCGCCGACCTGCCCGGCGTAGGCCTCGACCAGCTCGCGCACCATCCCCCGCAGGCCGTAGAACACCCCGCAGCGCATCGCCTGACAGGTGTTGTGGCCGATCGGCTCCTCGGGCCGGTCGAACTCGACCTCGGGAAGCTGAGCGGTGCGGTTGTGCAACGCATCGAGCTGGAGCTGGGCGCCCGGGGCGATCGCCCCGCCGTGGAACGTGCCCTGGCCATCGACGATGTCCACCGTGATGGCGGTGCCGGCGTCGACGATGACGCACGCCTGCTTGAGCACGTCGTAAGCCGCGGCGGCGTTGAGCAGGCGGTCCTCGCCGACGATCGCCTCGGGGTCGAGCTTGCGGCCGATGGGAATGGGCAGGTCGCGCTCCACGCGCTTGACCGTCCGCCGCAGGTGCTTGGCGATCGACGCCTCCACCAGCCGGGCGGCCGAGGGGTTGACCGAGCTCATGAGCACCGGAGCGCCGTCGTTCTCGCGCAGCGGCGCGAAGGCGTGGTCCATCGCCTCGGCGATCTGGCTCTCCTGGCGGTTCTCGAACGTCGCCGTCTCGACGAGTTGCCCACCGACGAACGCACCGAGCCGGGTCCGCGTGTTGCCCACGCTCACCGCCAGCAGGTTGACCTTGATCATCGAACGCCCTTGACGACTGGCGGAACTGGCTGCTACTGGTTTTGGACCTGCTGCCACGCGGCCTCGAGCAGCTCGGCGACCCCCTGGCCCGTGGCGGCGCTGATGGCCAGCACGTCCCGGCCAAGCGCCTCGGCGATCAACCTCCGGGCCGCGGCCCCATCCGCCGCCTCGCCGACAAGGTCCATCTTACTCAATACCAGCAGCTCCGGCTTGGCCGCCAACGCCGGCGTCGCCGCCTCCAGCTCCCGACGCACCAGCCGGTGGTTCTCCACCGGGTCCGACCCGTCCGCCGGCTCGACCTCGATCAGGTGCACCAGCACCCGCGTCCGCTCGATGTGACGCAGAAATCGCGTGCCCAGGCCCTGCCCGGCGTGAGCGTTCTCGATCAGCCCCGGGATGTCCGCCACCACCAGACGCCGATGCCCGGGCAGCTCGGCGATGCCAAGCTGCGGCTCGAGCGTCGTGAACGGGTACGCGGCGATCCGCGGCCGGGCCCGGCTGATCCGCGACAGCAGCGTGCTCTTGCCCGCGTTGGGCTTGCCCACCAGCCCCACGTCGGCGATCAGCTTCAGCTCCAGCCGAAGCCGACGCTGCTCGGCCGGCTCGCCCGGCGTCGCCGTCCGCGGCGTCTGGTTCGTCGCGCTCTTGAAATGCTCATTGCCCTTGCCCCCCTTGCCCCCGCGGGCGATCAGCAGACGCTCGCCCGGCGCGGCCAGGTCGGCCACCAGCTCGCCCGTCCCGTCCTCGTACACCAGCGTCCCCGCCGGCAGGTGGATCTCCAGGTCCTCGCCACTGCGCCCGTGGCGCGACCGCGGCCCGCCCGGCTGGCCCTTGCCCGCTTCCCAGTGGTGCCGGCCGGCGAAGTCCAGCAGCGTCGCCACCTGCGGGTCGGCGACCAGCCACACGCTGCCGCCGTCGCCGCCGTCGCCGCCGTCCGGCCCGCCCTTGGGCACGTACTTCTCGCGCCGGAACGAGACGCACCCGTCGCCGCCCTTGCCGCTGGTAACCTCGATGGTGGCGGAGTCGACGAGCATGGCGGGTCCGTAAGTTGGCAACGCGGGGCACGGATCATAACGACCGCGACGCTCTTGGGCCCCCCTCCCTCCGGGAGGGGATGGGGGAGGGTGCATCCGCGCGCCATGCGTTCCACATCGCCGATGTTACGATGCGGGCCGTGCGGGGCATGATTGGGGCCCCATGTCGATCAACGACTCCTACTTTGAAGGCCTGACGCGCCGCAAGCTTCGCGTCGGGCGCACGCGGCTCGACGACGCCGGGCGCATCGCCCAGCACGTCGCCTGCCGGGGGTGCGGCTACGACCTGCGCGGGCTCGACCCCTACGGCCGATGCAGCGAGTGCGGGGCCGACGTCGAGCCCTCGCTGGCCGGCGAGGCCCTGGACGTGGCCGATCCGGCGTGGCTGCGCCGGCTGAGCGTGGGCACGCTGCTGTTGATGCTCGTCGTGGCGGTCACGGCCGCGCAGTGGGTCTTGGCCATCCTCGGCGGGCTCGGCGGCGTGGCGATGATGGCGGGCAACGCGGTGCTCGGCTGGGTCTGGGTGGGGCTGACCGTGGCAACCGTCGCGGCGGCGATCGCCGGGGCGTGGCTGGCGACCAGCCCCGAGCCCCACGCCGGGCGCCAGACCGCCCTGCGGCAGGCAGCCCGCATTGTGCTGATGCTCGCCTTCGCCGGCATGCTCATGCCCTGGGTCGGCTTCTGGCTCCGTACCGGCGGCCCGTTGGAGATGCTTCTGCTGACGTTGACGGCGTTGTCGCTGCTGGCCTACGTCGCCGGGCCGCTGCTGCTGCTGGCGTGGTTCAACGGCCTGGCCCACCGCGCCGGCGCGGACCAGATGGCCCAGTCCACCTGGAAATATGGCTGGGCCCTGCTGACGTGGTGGGCGCTCGCGGGTTTGCTCACGCTCTTCGGCTTCGGCGGGGCCGGCTGCCTGCTCATCCCCTACGCCCTGGTCATGCTCGGCTTCACGCTGGTCATGCTCGTCTGGGGCCTGCTGCTGCTGAACCAGTACCGCGCCCTGTTCGCCGCCGCCGCCAACGCCGAGGAGGCATGAAGCCCCAGCGCCGGCCACGGCGCTGCCTGGGCCCGCCGTGGCCTACACTGCAACGCCGCCACGCCACGAAGGGGGAACCCGCCATCGCGCGCTCACCGGCCAAACCCGCCCTCAGGAAAACGCGCCCCATGACAGGGCGCATCCTGCTCGACGCCTTCGAGCACATCGCCCAGGACCTGGGCTGCATCGAATGCGGCAACAACCTGCGCGGCGTGGACGTCGAGGGCGACTGCCCCCACTGCGGCGCCGACCTGGAGCCCTCGCTGCGCAGCGACGAGCTTCACCTCAGCGACGCCGCCTGGCTGCGCCGCATCGCCACCGGCACGCTGCTGCTGATGGCCGGGCTGCTGACCCTGGTCACGCAGTGGATGATTGCCGTGGGCGTCGGCCTGTTCGTCGAGGAGCCGGCCGCCTGGCAACTCGGCCTCGCCTTCGCCTGGTGGGCGCTGGGCACGGCCCTGGTCACGGTCGCGACGGCCGCCGGCGCGTGGCTGGCCACCACGCCCGAGCCCCACGCCGGACGCACCAGCGCCGCCCGGCCGCTCGCCCGCGCCGTGCTCCTCCTCGCCCTCGTCGGCGGCTGGCTGCCCATGACCGCCCTCTGGCTGGGCCCGGCCGACCCGCTCATCGTCGGGCTCTGGGTCACCGGCGCCGCCATCCTCGCCGCCCACATCGCCGGGCCCCTGTTCCTGCTGAGCTGGCTCCACCACCTGGCCCGCCGGGCGTGGGCGGACAAGCTCGCCGCCGACACCTGGAAGCTGGGCTGGGTCGTGGTCACCTGGTGGGTGCTCATGGGCATCGGGCTGCTGCTGGCCGCGGCCATGGCCGCCGCCCGCGAGACCCCGGAGGAGGTTGAGCGCGGCCTGCTGGCCAACTGCGTCGCCCTGCCGCCGCTCGTCGGGCTGGTCATCCTCACGGTGATCGTCGTCGGCTGGTCGCTGCTGCTGCTGTGGCAGTACCGCGAGCTGCTGCTCGCCGCCGCGATCGAAGGCGAGCAGCGCCGGGGGTGAGCATCGCCCCGGCCCCGAGACAGTGGCCAGAGGGCGGGAATCGATCGTGATTCGTGCTGGTGGCGCAGCGTCTGCCGCGGTATCTTCATACGGAGGCACAGGCACCGCCCTTGTCGCCTGGGGCCGGGAGGCTCACATGTTCGAACGCTTCACCGATCGGGCACGCAGGGTGATGGCCCTGGCGAACCAGGAAGCCCTGCGCCTGCACCACGACTACATCGGCACCGAACACATCCTGCTGGGGCTGGTCAAGGACGATCTCGGCCTCGGTGCGGCCGCGCTGACGAGCATGGACGTCACCGCGGCCGCCGTCGAGCATGAAATCGAGAACCGCATCAGGCCCGGACCGGACCCCACCTCGCGAGAAAAGCTGCCGCAGACGCCACCGGCGAAGAAGGTCATCGAGTACGCCATCGAGGAGGCGCGAAGCCTGCGGCACAAGTTTGTGGGTACGGAACACCTCCTGTTGGCATTGCTGCGCGACCCGGAGACTGTCGCGGGGCAGGCCCTGGCGAGCCTGGGCGTTGATCAGAACCGTGCCCGCGAGGTGGTCATGGCCCTGCTGACCGAGTCAGACGAACGAACCGAGCGGCCGGCGCCCGAATCGGCCGAGGCGGCACTTGACACAGGTCGGGCATCGTTCGCAAAATGTTCGGTATGCCCGATGAGGCTCATGAGTATCGTGACGCGCTGGTTCACCCGCCGGGCAAGGGGCGCGGGGCGGGGTTGAACCCGGGCAACCGGTTCGAGCGCGTGCGGTTGCATGTGCTCGGCGAGCATCTGGATGAGCGGGCGCGGGAGGAGGTCGGGGACGCATGCACCACGTTGCCGCGTGATGCTAATCGTGGGGACGGTCGGGGTGATTCCGGGGGTGTAAGGACGCAGGTGATCGCCAACGCGTCGCGCAGCATCGTCAACTACGTTGACCCCGAAAAGTCGCCGGACATTCCGTATCGCTGGTCGCTCAACCCCTATCGCGGCTGCGAGCATGGATGCAGCTATTTGTGGATCTGCACCGGTGAGCGTGGATCATGGCCCTTACCTGCGGAATGGCCACCGTTGGCGCGTTCCGAGGTAACGGCCGCACTCCGGACAGGAAGTGGATATCGAGCCACGCAGGTCATAGCCGCATTTGGGACACGGGTACGCGGTTTGCCTCGCGGCGCGCCCCGCTGGGAACGTAAGCCAGACGCCGATGGCAAATTGGATCAAGCCGCCGGTTCCGACATAAACATGGATGATGCTTGCACGGTGTTGATAAACCTCCCAAAGGCAGTAGCCGGAGAACACCAGGCCCACCACAATCCAGAACACGCCGAACAGGATTTCTAACCTTCGCTGCACACGCAGAGTCTACCACTGATGCAATTGCCAACCATAAGAGGTCGTAGCACGCCGCTGAATCCCGGAAACCGGTTTGAGAGCGACGAAACCGTCGCCGAGTTCGACGACTTCGAGCGCGACGGCCACCCCCTGCTCGAGCCCGGCCGAAAGCTCAAGACGGCCGTGCTCAAGGACCATTCGCGGACGATCATCAACCACGTCGACCCGGCCAAATCACCCGACATCCCCTACCGCTGGTCGCTCAACCCCTATCGCGGCTGCGAGCATGGCTGCATCTACTGCTACGCCCGCCCCAGCCACGAGATGCTGGGCATGTCGTGCGGGCTGGACTTCGAGACGAAGATCCTCGCCAAGCTCGACGCCGCCGCCCTGCTGCGCAACGAGTTGAACAAGCCAGGCTGGCGCGGCGAGCCCATCCACATCGCGGGTGTCACCGATCCCTACCAGCCGCTGGAGCGCAGACTGCGCATCACCCGCCAATGCCTTGAGGTCATCGCCGACGCCAGGCAGCCGGTGAGCCTGGTGACGAAGAACCGGCTGATCGAGCGCGACCTGGACCTGCTCACGGAACTGGCCCGGCATGGGGCGGTGTCGGTGGCCATCAGCCTGACGACGCTGGACAAGGGGCTCGCCCAGGTCATGGAGCCGCGCACGAGCGTGCCCGCCGATCGGCTGCGGGCGATCCGCCGCCTCGCCGACGCCCGGGTGCCGGTGGGTGTCATGACCGCCCCCATCATCCCGGGGCTGACCGACCGCGAGGTGCCCGCCCTGCTCGAGGCCGCCCGCGACGCCGGGGCCACCTGGGCCGGCTGGGTGCTGCTGCGCCTGCCCTGGCAGATCAAGGACCTGTTCCTGGACTGGCTTGCCCGCCACTATCCGGAGCGGGCGAGCCACGTCGAGGCCCTGATCCGGGACACCCGCGGCGGGAGGCTGTACGACGCCCGCCCCGGCGTCCGCAAACGCGGGCTGGGGCCGGTCGCCCGGCAGGTCGAGCAGGTGGTCAAGGTCTTCCGCCACCGCCTGGGGCTGGCCAGCTCGGGCCCCGCGCTGACCTCCGAGGCATTTCGCCGCCCGGCGGCGGCCGGCGGGGGTGGTGGGGGTGGCGGGGGGCAGATGGAGCTTTTCGGGTAGAGCCGGGCCCGTGTGCGTCGGAACCCGGGCTGGGGTCAGCGTTTACGGCACCCGAATGAAATGCGAACATCGCCCGCCTCCCAGCCGTATGTTGTGACGGTGGCCCCTCCCCTTTGCGTCGCGGTGTTGACCCGGCGCAGGGTGGTGGCCTGGCGGGCTGGCAGAGGCGTCGGCCCCGGGACGTAAGTTGAAGCGAGCCCGTCACCTTGCCGACATACAAGATGCGGCCGCACACGGCCACACCAGAGGGAGCCGCGAGGCGCGAACACCTCACACCGCCAAGCGCTATAATGGGGCACGGTCCACAGGCCTGATCTCCGCAACACGAGTGCAATTATGTTTGAACGTTTCACAGATCGAGCACGAAAAGTGATGGCCCTGGCCAACCAGGAAGCCCAGCGCTTCAACCACGAGTACATCGGCACCGAGCACATCCTGCTCGGGCTGGTCAAGGAAGGCTCGGGTGTCGGCGCCAACGTGCTGAAAAACCTCGATGTAGACCTGCGCAAGGTGCGCCTCGAAGTCGAGAAGCTCGTCAAGAGCGGCCCCGACATGGTCACCATGGGCAAGCTTCCGCAGACCCCGCGCGCCAAGAAGGTCATCGAGTACGCGATCGAGGAGGCGCGCAACCTCAACCACAACTACGTGGGCACCGAGCACCTGCTGCTGGGGCTCCTGCGTGAGCACGAGGGCGTGGCCGCGCAAGTCCTCATGAACCTCGGGCTCAAGCTCGAGGAGGTCCGCGAGGAGGTGCTGAACCTGCTCGGCGCCGGCGTCGACCCCGAGGAAGCCTCCGCCAAGGGTGGCGGCGAGGAGTCCGGCTCCTCCGCCAAGGGCGGCAAGAGCAAGACCCCGGCCCTGGATAGCTTCGGCCGGGACCTGACCGAGCTCGCCCGCGAAGGCCAGCTCGACCCGGTCATCGGCCGGGCCAACGAGATCGAGCGGCTGATCCAGATCCTCTGCCGGCGGACGAAGAACAACCCCGTCCTGCTGGGCGAGGCCGGCGTGGGCAAGACCGCCATCGTCGAGGGCCTGGCGCAGAAGATCGTGGGCAACGACGTGCCCGAGCTGCTGACCGACCGGCGCATCGTCGTGCTGGACCTGGCCATGATGGTCGCCGGCACGAAGTACCGCGGGCAGTTCGAGGAGCGCATCAAGGCGGTCATGAACGAGGTCCGCCGCGCCAAGAACGTGCTGCTGTTCATCGACGAGCTGCACACGCTGGTCGGCGCCGGCGGGGCCGAGGGCGCGATCGACGCGTCGAACGTGCTCAAGCCCGCGCTCTCCCGCGGCGAGATCCAGTGCATCGGCGCCACGACGCTCGACGAGTACCGCAAGTACATCGAGAAGGACGGGGCGCTGGAGCGCCGCTTCCAGACGATCATCGTCGAGCAGCCCAACCGCGACGACACGGTGCGGATCCTCACGGGCCTGCGCGATCGTTACGAGGCGCATCACCGCGTGCAGATCACCGACCCGGCGATCGAGCAGGCGGTGGACCTGTCCAACCGCTACATCACGGCGCGCGTGCAGCCGGACAAGGCGATCGACGTGATCGACGAGGCCGGGGCGCGCGTCAGGCTCAAGTCGATGTCCAAGCCGCCGGACCTCGCCGAGATCGAGGAGCAGATCGAGCGGCTGAGCATCGAGAAGGACGAGGCCGTCAAGGCCGCGGACTACGAGCGTGCCGCGGAGCTGCGCGACCAGGCGGAGGGTCTGCGCCGCAAGAAGGAGCAGATCCAGCGCGACTGGCGCGCCAAGAGCAACGAGGTGGACGGTGTCGTCAACGAGGAAGTGGTGGCCGAGGTCATCTCGAAGATGACGGGCGTGCCGCTTCAGCGCCTCGAGAAGGCGGAGACGGAGCGTCTCCTGCAGCTCGAGGAGGAGCTTCACAAGAAGGTCATCAGCCAGGACGAGGCGATCCAGGCGATCGCCAAGGCGCTGCGTCGGGCGCGCTCGGGGCTGAAGGATCCGCGTCGGCCCATGGGCAGCTTCGTGTTCATCGGGCCCTCGGGCGTGGGCAAGACGCTGCTGAGCAAGGCGCTGGCGGAGTTCATGTTCGGCGACGAGGACGCGCTGATCCGCATCGACATGTCCGAGTACATGGAGAAGCACAACGTCAGCCGCCTCATCGGCGCGCCCCCGGGCTACGTCGGCTACGAGGAAGGTGGCCAGCTCACCGAGCAGATCCGCCGCCGACCCTACGCCGTGGTCCTGCTCGATGAGATCGAGAAGGCCCACCCCGACGTGTTCAACATGCTCCTTCAGATCATGGAGGAGGGTCAGCTCACCGACTCGTTCGGGCGTCACGTGGACTTCCGCAACGTGATCCTGATCATGACCTCGAACATCGGCGCCGAGCTGATCAAGAACAAGGCGGGCTTCGGGTTCGCCAAGCCGTCGGCCGAGGTCGACTACCAGAAGATGAAGCA
>SLDI01000375.1:0-8905 GCA_007125385.1 Phycisphaeraceae bacterium
CCGACGTCGGCGGCGGCGTGGGCCGGTTGTAACGGTCAGGCAAGCCCGATCCCTCTCGATCCGGATGAGCCGATCGCGGCTTCGCGCAAACACTCAACCTGCCACGAAGCCACGAAAAACACGAACGAGGCAGGAGCAAACACCCCTTGGTGCTGCTTCGCCTTCTCCTCCTGGCTCTTCTTCGCGACCTTCGCGCCCCTTCGCCCCTTCGCGGTAGAACCGACCCCCTCACCGCTGCGCCGTCAGCACCGCCACCCACGGCCCATCGCCCGGCGGGTCGAGCACCACCCGCTGCGCCCCCGCCTCAACGTCCACCGCCTCGCCCTCGAACCGCCGCGAGATCACCGACAGCCACCGCAGCCGCATCGGCTCGCTCTCATCGGACAGATCCAGCGTCACCCGCGCCGATCGCGGAAAGTACGCCACGTACGCCGCCCCCCGCCGCCCCGCCAGGTACGCCTCGTCGTCCACCCGCTCGCCCAGCAGCTCGTTGGCCGGCTCCAGGGCGATCACGTCCACGTGCTCGCGCACCCGCTTCAGGCTGCGCAGGTGCGACGTCGTCGTGTGGTTCAGCCCCATGCCCCCGCCCGGCCGGTGGTACCGCGCCGTCGCCGCCCCACCCAGCACGTTGCGCCACAGCTTGTGCTGGCCCTCGTCCGCCCCGCCGCCGTGGTTGCCCCCGTACATCTTCACGCTGTTCACCGGCCGGGCCGGCTCGGCCACACGCTGACGCACCCACAGCAGCCGGTCCCACTGTGTCTCGCCCTGCTGGTGACTGTTCTGCGACACGTCCACGAAGCTGTACAACTCGGGATGATCGAACGTCCGCGCGTGCATCTCGTGACGCAGATCCCACATGTCCCACATCTCCGTCACCTCGATCCCCGCGCCCCGCTCGGCCGCCAGCTCGCGGATGTACCGCGCCCAGTGCCGGCTCCACGCCTCGCTGTCGTTCGTCTCGTTGCTGATGCAGTACAGCACGTGGTCGTAGCGCAGCGAGATCTCCATAAGCCGCTGGACGTGCGCCCGCTGGTATTGATGCACCCGCTCGTTGTCCTCCAGCTCGGGAATCGCCCGGAAGAAGGGGTTCTCCCGCCGCGACGGGTGCGTGTCGATCGACTCGGGCAGGCCTGATTCCTCCGCCGAGTAGTTGACGTTGTTCTTCGGGTTGAACGGGTTGCTCTGCCAGGGCTCGCGGGCGTAATCGAAGCGGTCCCAGATCTCGATCTGCACGATGATCCCCCGCTCGGCCGTCAGCTCCAGGAACCGCTCGAAGCGCTGCCAGTATTCCTCGCTGGCCCGCTCCAGGTCGTAAAGCCCATCCTCGCGCTGCGCGAACGGCCAGACGTTGCCCTCGTCCCGGCTGGACATCGTGTTGCGAACGTAATTCCCCCCGGCCGCGACCATCCGATCCAGATGCTCGGCCAGCGGCTCGGCCTCGTAGCTCGGCAGGGGGGCGAAGTCCCGCGCCTCATGCTCCGCCCCGCTCGGCGGCACCATCGGATGGTTGAAAAGATTGTCCTCGTTCGAAGCCCCCACCAGCAGCACCGGCTCGCCGCGATACTGCCAGTATCGCGCATCCTCCGACCACGGCTGAATCCGCATCGCCTCGCGATCATCCGCGTGTAACGTCGCAGCCATCAGCAACACGCCCCCTGTCAGCAGAAGAAAACCACTCAGCTTCATCGTACACCAGCCTCACGCCGCTCGCGGCTTCGCGCAACCCACCGCCTGCCACGAAGTCACGAAGAGCACGAAGCAGCCACGAAGAAAACCCTCAACGTCTTTTCTTCTTCGCGATCTTCGCGTTCCTTCGCCCCTTCGCGGTTCAACCGAATCCACCTCAACCCCCGCGCCCCTTCAACTTCCCCACCACCTCCGCCAGCCACTTCGCATCCGGCGCCTTGTACGGCCGAAACTTCTCCATCGTCCCGGCCTCGTCGCTGGCCAGCAGCGCCCGGTGGAAGCCGAGCTGGCTCGCCGCCGGCGAGTCGATCAGGTGGCTCGAGTCGGTGCCGCTCATCTGCAGCAGCACGCGCGCGTCGAACTCGCGCAGCGTCTGGCGATCAAACGTCCGCTCCAGCGACAGCAGCGTGTCGCACCACGTCAGCACGTGAATGCCCACCGGCGGGCCTTCCGAAAGCAGCTCCGCCAACTGCTTGTCCGCCTGACCGCCCGCGGGGGCCTCGTCGTCCTCCGCCGCGCCGAACGAGAAGCCCAGCGTGTCCTCCTGCTTGCGCAGCACGCGATAGCGCTGCAAGCCCAGGATGAACGCGTAAAGCTCCGGCTCCTCGTCGCCGCCGCCGGCCTCGCCGCCATGCTGCGCCTCGTCCGCGGCCTTGCGCCGCTCCAGCTCGGCCGCCAGCTCCGCCATCGCCGCCTCCGTCTCGCGCCACGGCACGAGGTAGGCGTCGTGCGGCAGGCCCTCGACCAGCTCGCGCGTGATCACCGCCAGCTCCTCGTCCGCCGGCGTCGCGTCGAACACCACGAACTTCGCCCGCCCCGGCCTCCGCTGCGCCGCCAGGCTCAACATCGCCGTCTGCAACATCGCCAGCGCCGCGTCGTCACGCTGGCCTACCACCAGCACGTTCGCCGCGTGATGCCGACGCAGACGCACCCCCGTCGGCGGCGCGATCGTCACCGGCTGGCCCATCCACGCCACCGCCTCGACCTCCGCCTCGTCCGGCCAATCCTTGCGCTGAAGCAACTGCACGAGCTGCCGGTTCTCCCGCGGGTCCGCCGACTCGGCGCCCTCGAAGACGATCGTCGGCTCATCGGCCCGACCATGCTGGCGCGCCAGCTCCGTCACCTGCGTCAGCGCCCGCTCCCGCTCGCTGTCGCTCAGCCACGACACCTGGAACGGGTTGTTGCCCTCGACCATGCCCCCGGCGTCGTTGTAGATCGCCTCGCCCGGCCGCGACAGCAGACGCGCCGCCGTGTTCGAATCGTCAAAGATGAGTTGCGAGTCCGCCTCGTTGCACTGCAGCGCCACCCGCACCGCCATCTGACCCATCGTGCCCCGGCTGAGCCCCGTCGACCCGCCCAGCGTCTGCGAGCCCAGGATCACGTGAATCCCGAACGCACGCCCCTGCCTCACCAGGCGGTCGATCAGCAGCGCCGCGTCCTGCGCCACCTTGTCATCCTCGGTGAACAGCTCCTGGAACTCGTCCACGATCAGCAGGTTCCGCGGCAGCACCTCCTCGGGCCTGGCCCGGCGATACTCGGCGATCGTCTGCACACCCTGCTTGCGGAACATCTCCCCGCGCCGCTCCAGCTCCTCGTCCAGCCGCTTGAGCACGCTCAAACCGAACTCCCGGTCCGACTCGATCGCCACCACCTGCGCGTGCGGCAGGTCATGCCGGGCATACGTCTTGAACTCCACGCCCTTCTTGAAGTCCACGAGATAGAACTGCACCTGGTCCGGGCTGTACCACAGCGCCAGGTTGGTCACCAGCACATGCAGCAGCGTGCTCTTGCCCGAGCCGGTCTTGCCCGCGATCAGCGCGTGCTGCGCGACGCCCTTGCCGAAGCGCACCTCCTGCTTCCGCACCGCGCCGCTGCGGCCCACCGGCACGCGCAGCTCGTCGGTGCAGTCGGCCGACCAGAGCTGATCCTCCTTCGGCGCGATGTGCTCGAAGGGCACCTCCACCACCCCCGCCTCCTGCGCCGCCTTGCCCGCCTTCTGCACCAGCGTCGTCAGCACGTCCTCGTCCGGCGGATCGTCCAGCGTCACGGGGAAATGCCCGTAAACCGGGTGCACGCAGGTGAACCGCGGCTCCGCCTCCGGGGCGCGATCCGGGTCGATCACCTGCTTGAGCGTCAGGCAGCGCTTCTCCAGCTCCTCGATCACCAGACTCGTGGGCATGGGCCGCGACGTGTCCATCGCCATGAGCACGTACACGCCGCAGCGGGCCCCGCTGTTGATGATCGACCGCAGACGCTTGGCCGCGTCTTCGCTGATCCCCGCCGGCGCGTCCGCCAGCACCAGGAAGCGATAGGGCTCGGCCAGCTCGCCGGCCTGGGCGTTGTACTGGTCGATCGTCTCGAACTCGTTGCGCAGGTACTTCTGGATCACGTTCTCCATGTGCTCGCTCAGGTCCGCGAGCCGGCGCTCGATCTGCTCGTTCTCCGTCCAGATGCGGTTGGTCACCAGCTTCTCATCGAAGTCCGCCAGGTGCATGAACCCGGCGAAGTTCTGCCCCAGGCCCACCGGGTCGACGATGGTGAAGCGCGCCCGCGCCGGCGGCAGCGTCACCAGCAGCCGCGCCATCGTCGCCTGCAACGTCGCCAGCGCCTGCTCGCGCCCGGCATGGTCATGCTCGATCAGCAGCGAGCCCCGCTGCGGCAGCTTCAGCGCCACGGGCGTCTCAAACGCCTTGGGCATCTCCACGCGGTACCGGCCCTGCCGCGCCGCCGTCGAGGCGAGCTGCCGCACGTCCACGCTCAACGCGCCGAAGCGCGTCATCTCCTTGCCCTCGTCGCTCGGCTGCCATTGCCGCCACGCCGGGTCGTCCAGCGCACGCGTATGCTCGACCGCCAGCGCCTCGGTCTCGTCCACCAGCGCCTTGAGCCGATCGATCCCGCGACGCCAGCGCTTCTGGAACTTGGCCAGCTCCGCCTCCGCCTCCTGCTCGATCGCCGCCTTGCGCCGCTCGTGTCGCGCGTCGAGCCGCTCGCGGTAGCGCGCGTAGCGCGACTCGATCGCCTCGACGTCCTGCTGGTAGCGCTGCTCGATCCGCTCGCGCTCGGCCTTGTGCTCGTCGTCGGCCTTGCCACGCCGCTCGCGATGCCGCTTCTCGATCGCCTCCCGCGACGCCGCCTCCTTGGCCTTGAGCTGCTCCATCCGCGGCTTGTACTTCTCGTCCACCGCCTTGCGGTCCGTCCGCCGACGCTCGTCCGCCTCCTTTCGCTCGGCCTTGCCCTGCTCGATGACCTTCTGGTACTCCACCACCATCGACCGCCGCAGCTCGTGCAGCGCTTCGTGCACCGGCTCGTACGCCGCCCACGCCTGCTTGCGCGCCAGGCGATTCAGCAGCCAGCCCGCCATCGCGAGCACCAGCGCCGAGCCGGCGATCACCGCCGCGTAGATCAGCACCATCGTCGGCGTGCCGATCAGCTCCTCCTCCATCAGGAAGAACGTCACCACCAGCGGCGCCAGAATCAGCACCACGCTCATCAGCCACGGCCGCAGCCCCACGAACAGCGCCGGCACGCTCAGCGACCCCAGCCGACGCAGCGCCCGCTCCACACGCTCCTGGCACGCCTCGTACGCCTCCCCCGCCACATCCGCCTCGCCCGCCTCGGCCGCGATGTGCTGCTCGTCCGTGATCTGGCCGAAGTGCCCCGGCAGCGGCATGCGATAGCGCACCAGCGCCGCCCGCGCCTGCTCCAGGTGCTCGCTCAGATGTTCGCGCCGCTGCTTGAGCTGCTCGGCCGCGTCCTTGTCACGTTTGCGGATGCGGTTGACCGCGCTCTCGTGCATCGCGTCCACCGCCCAGCGGTCATGCTCATGATGGCTCTTGAGCTGGTCCGCCGCCTGCGCGTGCTTCTCCGCCAGCTTCTCCAGCGCCTCGTCGCGCTGCTCGTCGGCAGCCTTGAGCTGCGCCGCGTGCCGCTCGTCCACCTCCGCCAGCTCGCGCTGGTGGCCCTCGTCCACGGCCGCACGCAGCTTGCCGTGACGCTTCTCCAGGCGACGACGCGTCCGCCGCGTCCGCTCGTCAACCGCCTCGAGCTCGGCCTGGCGCCGCTCGGCGATGCGATGCTCGGTCCGCTCGCCTTCGCTGGACAGGCTCACCAGGTCACGCAGCGCCGCGATCTGTCGGCCGACATAGCTGTCCTCCTCCAGTTCGCCAACCGTCTCGTCCGCGTCGGCGTCAACCAGCGGTGGATGCTCATGCCCCAGGGCGTTGTCCGTCGTGCTCAAAACGACACATCTCCTTGCTCACCGCCACCCCGACCCGCCAGGTCTTCTCTTCACCCCCTCCCCCGGGAGGGGGCAGGGGGAGGGTGCCCCCGACCACACGCCACACCCCCCCGGTACACCGGCAAATAAGGAAGCCAGGAAACCAGGAAAAAGGCAACGCACGCCCCCGCGCGCCACCATCACCCCCTCCGTTCCTGCCCTTGCTGCCTTCCTTATCTTCCTCTCTCTTCGTGCTCCCTTCGTGCCCTTCCGAAAAACCGCGAAGAAGCGAAGCGGGCGAAGGACGCGAAGGCAATCCAACTGGTTTAATCCCTCATCCCTTCGCTGCTTCGCGTTCCTTCGCTCCTTCGCGGTTTATCACGCGGCTACCGGGGTTCAAATCATTCGCAGGCCTCTTCCCTCTTCCCTCTTCTCTGTGCTCTCTGTGCCTCTGTGGTTTTTCCCCTCCCCCTCACTTGTCACACTGCTGGCGGATCTTGCGCAGGGTCGCATCCATCTCGTTCATCGCCGACAGCGCCGTGCGCACGTCCGCCTCCAGCGGCTGAAGGTGCGCCCGCGCAAACCGCGCCGCGACACGATCGCGCCACACCCCCTGCGTCCGCTGCCAGCGCGCGTGCAGCGCCTTCATCCCGTCCGTCAGGTTCGCTCGCCCGGCGTGGATCGTCATGGCCGGCTCTCCTGCTCCTGCTTCGGCGCCTGCGCGGGCACGGGCGCGTCGCCCGCGTCCCAGATCGCCTCGAGCCGGCCCGTGTCGCTGACCAGCACCACCCAGTGCGCCGGGCCCTGCACCAGCGGCGCCAGCTCCGGCCGGGCCCGCACCAGCTCCCTCGCCGTCCCCGCCCAGCGCGGGCGCTCCGCCTCGACCTGCCCCGCCGGACCCAGGTACCCCACCGTCGGGCCCGCCTCGTCCGCTCCCCGTGGCCCCGGCACCACCGCCACCACCGCCTCGCCAGGCTCAGCCGCCACCACCAGCAGCCCGTCGACGGGCTCGCCCGCGTCGCCCGCCTCGCCGGGCTCGAGCGCCAACGCCCCCAGCCGCTCGGCCGCCGCGTCCTTGAGCGCCGGCAGCGTCCCGGCCACCATCTCCAGCCCCGCCGAGGCGATCGCGTCGAGCCCGTACTGCGGCACGAGCTGGCGGAACTCGGCCGGGTCCAGTTCCTCCACGTCGCCCAGGGCCCCGGGCGTCGGCCGGGCCATGCCCGCCTCACCCCGCGCCCCTTCCGCCTCGGCCGCCACCGTCGGCGCCCGCACGCCGACGTACGCGTCGAGCTGGCTCGCCAGGGCCTCGAGCTGCGCGCACGCCCGCGGGATGTCCCCGTCGACGCGCGACCCCAGCCGCTGAAGCGCCCCATGGAACAGCACCGCCTGCCGCGAGAGCTCCGTCTTGCCCCGCCGGCAGTTCTGGATCTTCTGCTGCGCCTCCTCGACGCGCCGCTTGCACCGGGCCAGCTCCTGCTCCTCCTCGACCGCCGACGGCCGCGACCCGTCCACCGCCGGGTAGAGCTTCTTGTCGTTGACCGCCCGCCTCGCCTGCACCACCTCCTCCTCGCGCTGGCGAAGCTGATGCTTCCAGTAGCTCTGCATCTCGTCGAGCCAGCTCATCGTCCGATCGACGTCGCCGGTGGCCTCGAGTAGCGCCCGCCGGGCGGTGTCCTGGAACTCGATCATCGCCGCGCGGAAATCGCGGATCGCCTGGATCGACTCTACACGCGCCGACTCGGCCATATCGCCACCCGCCTCAGCGCTGGTTCAGGTAAAGCTCGGCCTGCTCGGCCTTGCGGTTGAGGAACCGCACGTGCTCGTCCGACGCCTTGAGGAAACGCTGCAACACGCGCATCGTCTCGTTCATCTGCTCGGCGAACTTGCGGTGCTCCTGGTCACGCCACGTCTGCGCCATCTGCCCGGCCCGCGCCCCCAGCGCCGACATCATCTGCTCCAGCTCCTGGTTGAACCGGTGCAGATCCTTGGAGAAGCGACGCAGCTCGCCCGGATCCACGTTCACGCGCGCCATAACTTCATCTCCTTGCCCCGGTTAACACGGCCGCCCGGAGCCGGGCCCCACCCACGCGCCGGCCCCTGTACATTGACATAAATCCCGCATTTTTGCAACCCTTGCGCGCCAACAAGCCCGCGGCCGCAGCCCCACTTGACGCCCGTCCTGAGCGGAGCGAAGGGCGGGATTTCCGGAAAATGCCCGGTGGGTTTGTGCGCACACAATTGAGGCGTCCCCGAAGAAATCCCGACCTTCGCTCGCAGACTCGCTCAGGACGGGCGTTCACGCCGCAGTCTGCTGTCTGCCCCCTGCCCCTCTCTGCTAGCATGGCACGCTGTGCCCCAACCCGGACCCGACACCAACCACATCATCCTCGCCATCACCGGCGCCAGCGGCGCCGCCTACGCCCGTCGCATCCTCGAACTCGCCCTGGACGCCGGCCGCCACGTCCATCTCGTCGTCTCGCCGCTCGGCCAACGCCTGCTCCACGACGAGCTGGCCCTGGACCCGCCCGCCCTCGCCGCCCTGGCCGACGCCCGCCCCGGCAGCGCCACGCTCCACAACCACCGCGACGTCGGCGCCGCAATCGCCTCCGGCTCGTTCCGCCACGACGGCATGATCGTCGCCCCGTGCTCCTCCAACACCCTCTCCGCCGTGGCCACAGGCTCGGCCCAGAACCTGCTGCACCGCGCCGCCCACGTCAGCCTCAAGGAGCGACGCCCGCTCATCCTCGTCCACCGCGAAACCCCCCTGAGCCTCGTCGACATCCGCAACATGGCCGCCGCCACCGAGGCCGGCGCCATCCTCTGCCCCGCCAACCCCGGCTTCTACATGCATCCGCGAACCGTCGACGACCTCGTCGACTTCGTCGCCGCCCGCGTCCTGGACCTGATGCAGATCGAGCACGGCCTGCCCGTCCGCTGGGGCCAATAGCCGCTCGCGGCTTCGCGAAACCGCGCGCGGCCGAGTGCCCCCGCCCCGCCGCCTCC
>SLDI01000315.1:0-26104 GCA_007125385.1 Phycisphaeraceae bacterium
GCGCCGGACGCATGGCCGTCAGCGTGGCGTGATCGTCCTCGCTCAGACTGGCGGTCAACCGGTCCACGGCGTCGGCGACCCAGGTCGGACCCCTGTCCCCGAAGAGCAGCGAAGGTGACAGGGTGGGTCCGACGACCTTGCATGACCGTTTTCCGGATGTGCCTCAGATTTTCAGCAGACGCACGAGGCGGCGGCTCGGGTGCCACTGACAAGGCCGTCCTCGGCCTTGTCAGTGCCGGGTTCCGTGACGGCCCCGCGACGCCGCTCCGCACTGACAAGCTCCGCAGACTCCGCTTGTCAGTGGCACCCGGCGGTCGCTGTTTTGTATGTGCGGGTGATTTGTTGGGCGTCCGGTCGTCGGGTGGCACGCAGCGTGTTGATGTGCAAGCATGGTTGTCGGTGATCCCCTCCCCCTGCCCCCTCCCGGAGGGAGGGGGTTTCAGAGACATGCCGGCGTGTGGTCACGTTCCCGTGCGCCCGCGGCGCAGCCAGGCGGTCATGCGGTGCAGCAGCGAGCCTGACGGGCGCGGGACGATGGCGTGGCGGTCGATGCGATGCGCCAGGCGGTGCATGCACAGGCCGGCGGCGCTGCGCGGCTGCTCGAGAACGAAGAGCTGTCGCTGGCGCACCGCCTGGCCGACCACCGTGTCATGCACGACGTGCCCGGCGAAGCGCGGCACGAAGCTGAGGAAGCGTCGGCAGACCGCGGCGAGGCGCTCGTAGACGCCGCGCGCCTCGCGCTCGCTGGCGGCCTGGTTCACGAGGATGCGCACCGCGGGCGGGCCCTGGCCAAGCTGCTCGCGCTGGCGCGCGAGTGTCTTGATCAGCGCGTAGGCGTCGGTGATGGCGGTGGGCTCGGGCGTGGTGACGACGATGACCTCGTCGGCCGCCATGAGAAAGCCGAGCACGTTGGGCCCGATGCCCGCCCCGGTGTCGACCAGCAGCAGGTCCACGTCCTGCTCGAGCAGTTGGAGCTGATCCAGCAGCCGCTGCCGCTCGTGCTCGGCCAGCGCCGCGACGGTCGCCAGGCCCGAGGCACCGGGGATGAGGTGGAACCCGCCGGGCGCGGGCGTGATGACCTGGTGGATGGACTTGCGGCCGGCGACGACGTGGGCGAGGTGGCCGGCGGGCGTGAGGTTGCACAGGACGTCGGCGTTGGCGGTGCCCAGGTCGGCGTCGAGCAGGACGATGCGCCGGCCCATGGTCGCAAGCTGGGCGGCGAGATTGACGCTGAGCGTCGTCTTGCCCACCCCGCCCTTGCCGCTGGTGATGGCGAGGGTGCGGGTGGCGGGGGATTTCGGATTTCGAATTTCGGATTTCGGATTTGTCGGCTGGGTGGGCGCAGCGACAGCGTTGGGCGCGTCGTGCTGCGCCTGGGCGATCATCTCTCTCAGGGCGTGGGCCTGGTCGGTCATGACTTGAGCTCTCCCTCTCCGAGGACCAGCGCGGCGAGCCGGTCGGCGCTGCCCGGCTCAATCTGGTGCGGCACCTCCTGCCCGGTGGTGATGTAGCTCAGCCGCTTGCGCACCTTGCGCATGACGTTGAGCACCACGCCGAAGGTCACCGCCTCGTCGAGCTTGGTGAAGATCACGCGGTCGGTGGGGATGCGGGCGAAGCGCTCGATCGTGTCCTCCAGCACCGCCTGCGTGCAGGTGGAGCTGAGCACCAGGTGCACCTCGTCGGCGTCGGCGGCCTTGATAAAGCGGGCGAGCTCGTCGAGGCGCGGGTCGTCGCGCTGGCTTCGGCCGGCGGTGTCGATGAGCACGGCGTCGCAGTCGGCGAACTCCTGCACCGCCCGCTGCATCTCGTCCGGGCTGGCCACGACGCGCAGCGGCACGCCGATGATCCCCGCGTAGGTGCGCAACTGATCGACGGCGGCGATGCGGTAAGTGTCGATGGTGATCAGCGCCACCTTCATCTGCCGCTTGAGCTTGAACGTGGCGGCGAGCTTGGCGACCGTCGTCGTCTTGCCCACGCCGGTGGGCCCGATCAGCGCGATCGTTCTTGGCCGGGCGGGCGACGTGGACGAGCGGTCCGCGGCGGCGATCGCGCCCTGGGAGGCGCCGTCGTCGGTGGGCATCAGCTCGGCGACGGCCTTGAGCACGGCCCGGCGGCAGGCGTGCTCGTCCTCGAGCTCGTCGGCGGGCAGCGCCTGACGCACCCTGGCCATGATCTCGCCGGCGAGCTCCTCGGCCACCTCCTGCTCCAGCAGCGACAGGTACTGGTCGAAGAGCTTGTCCGGCAGATCCGCCCCGCCCCCGCCCCCGCCATCGCCACGCGCGTTGTCGTGACGGCTCTGGCTCATGCGGGCGACCATGCGCTTGATCGCCCGCATCTCCTCGGTGACCTGGCGGGCGTCAAAGGGATTGCTGATTGCTGATTGCTGATTGCTGATTTGCGCTGGCGCCGCTGCCGTCTCCGTCATCGTGCCAGGCGACGCCTGCTCGCGTGCGCGCACGGGCTCGGGCGTGGCGGGGGCGTCGGTCGGGGCGCCTGCCGCGGCGTAGGTCTTGCGGATCAGGTCGCCGGCCGGCTCGGGACGCGGGCGCCCGGGTTCGCGGCGCTGACGCTGGGTGCGCTTGGCGGCGGCGAGCAGCTCGCGCCGGCGATCCTCCTGGCTGGCGCGCTGGCGTCGGCCGAGCTCGCGGCCGTCGGCGGCGGTGACCTCCACGCAGGTGCGCGCCCCCAGGCCAAGGATCCCCCCCTGATTGTAGCTGCGCGTGTGCAGGATCACGGCGTTGGGCCCAAGCTGGCGCCGCACCTCGACGAGTGCCTCGGCCATCGTGCGTGCGGTGACGGTCTTGAGGTTCACAACTGCACCCCTTCTGGTTCAGGCATTGCGTTGTCCGTGGTCTCGGCAAGCTGGACCAGGCCCAGCGACTCGACCTCGACCCCCTTGCTCACTTCGTTGTAGCCCAGCACCGCGGCGGTGGGCAGGTGCGGGTCGATGAGCTTGCGCACCGGTGCACGCACCTGCGGCGAGGCGAGCACCACCGGGTGATGGCCGGCGGCGATGAGCCGCTGCAGCTCGGCGAGGATCGCCTGCGTGATGCGGTTGGCCACCGCCGGGGGCATGCTCATGCTCGTGCCCTGTTCGCTTCGCTCAATATACCCGCTGATGCGATCCTCGATCGCCGGGTCCAGGCTCACACAGTAGAGCTTGGTCACCGGCAGCGCCGCGCCGCCGGCGTCGTCGGCGGGCTGCTCGGTGGTGGTGTACTGGCTGCAGATGGTGCGGCGCTGGGCGTTGCGGACGTACTCGGTGAGCACGTCCAGGTCGCGCGTGCGCGGCGCCCAGTCGCCAAGCGTCTCGACGATGGTCTCCAGGTCGCGGATGGGCACGCGCTCGCGCAGCAGGTTTTGAAGCACGCGCTGGAGCTCGGCGGGGCGCAGGGTGGGGCTCTCGCCGCCGAGCACCTCCTCGCAGAGCTTGGGGGCCTTGTCCTTGAGCTGGTTGATGAGGTTGTTGGTCTCCTCGCGCGAGAGCAGTTCGTGGGCGTGGCTGCGGACGATCTCGGTCAGGTGGGTGGCCAGGACGCTGGCGGCGTCGACGACGGTGTAGTTGAGTGACTCGGCGCGTTGCTTGACGCCGGGGTCGATCCAGACGGCTTCGAGGCCGAACGCCGGCTCGCGCGTGCGCGTGCCCGGCAGCGGCTCGGACGCCAGGCCGCTGTCCATGGCCATGAACTGGCCGGGGAAGACCTGGCCGGAGGCGACGGTGTTGCCGCGGAGCTTGACGCGATACTCGTGCGGGGCGAGCTGCATGTTGTCGCGGATGCGCACCGGCGGCATGACGCAGCCGAGCTCCGCGGCGAGCTGCCGGCGGATGGCGCCGATGCGGTCCAGCAGATCGCCGCCCTGCGATTGATCGACGAGCCGCACCAGCCCGTAGCCGACCTCCAGCTCCATGGTATCGATCTGGATGGCCTGCTCGATGGGCGGCGGCTCGGCGGCGGCGGCGTCGGCCTGCTCCTTGTCGTGCGCCGCCTGGCTGGCGTCGGCGTCGCGCCGGTCGCTGGCGCGCTTCAGGATGAAGCTCATCCCCCCCAGGCAGCCCGCCAGCAGCAGCATCGGCAGCATCGGCAGGCCCGTGAAGGCCATCAGCACCAGGAAACCGGCCGTGATCGCCAGCGCCGCGTAGCGATCCGTGAGCTGATGCGTCAGTTCGGTGCCGAGATCCTGCCGGCTGGAGGAGCGCGTCACGATCAGGCCCGCGGCCAGCGAGATGACGAACGCGGGAAGCTGCGAGACCAGCCCGTCGCCGATCGTCAGCATCGTGAAGACCTCGACCGACTCGGCGAAGGTCCAGCCCTTGAGCGCCATGCCGATGGTGAACCCGCCGATGAGGTTGATCACCGTGATGATGATGCCCGCGATGGCGTCGCCGCGGACGAACTTGGCGGCACCGTCCATGGCCCCGTAGAAGTCCGACTCCTGGGCGATGCGGTCGCGGCGGTCCTTGGCCTGCTGCTCGTTGATGAGCCCGGCATTGAGGTCCGCGTCGATGGCCATCTGCTTGCCGGGCATGCCGTCGAGGGTGAAGCGGGCGGCGACCTCGCTGATGCGCGTCGCGCCCTTGGTGATGACGACGAACTGGACGATGATGAGGATGACGAAGAGGATGACGCCCACCACGGCCGAGTTGCCCGCGACGAAGTCGGCGAAGGCTTCGATGACGCGCCCGGCGACGGCGGTGGCCTGGTCGGGGCTGGGGGCGTCGGCGGTGAGGATCATGCGCGTGGTGGCGATGTTGAGCACGAGGCGGAACAGCGTCGTCGCCAGCAGCAGCGACGGGAAGCCGGAGAAATCCAGCGGGCTCTGGACGAAGAGCGTGGTGAGCAGGATGACGGCCGCGAGCGCCAGGTTGGTGGCGATGAGCACGTCCATGACCGCCGGGGGCATGGGCACGACGATCACGCCCAGCAGCCCGATGCACGCGATGGGCAGCAGCAGCGCCTGGTAGCGGCGCAGGCGAGCCCTCAGCGCGGGGTTGAGAAACGGGTTGCGGGAGGTCTCGGCCATCAATCCATAGCCACGAATGAACACGAATAAACACGAATTACGTCACGAGTCTGCGACGTTGCCTCATCATCCCTCTTCTGCTTCTTCATCGGTGTGCATCAGTGTGCATCGGTGGTTCCACTACGCCGTCCGCCGCTCGCCCAGGCGGTAGACGTACGCCAGGATCTCCGCCACGGCCGCGTAGTGCTCGGGCGGGATCTCCTGGCCGATCTCCACGCCCACGTACAGGGCCTGCGCCAGGGGCTTGCGCTCCACGATCGGGATGCCGTGCGTCGCGGCGATCTGGCGGATGCGCATGGCCAGGTAGTCCGCGCCCTTGGCGATCACCTTGGGCGCCCGCATCGTCTCGCTGTCGTATCGCAAGGCGATGGCGTAATGCGTCGGGTTGGTCACGATCACGTCGGCTGAGGGCACCTGCTGGGCGATGCGCTGCATCGCGAGCTGGCGGGCGACGCGGCTGCGACGCTGACGGGTCAGCGGGTCGCCCTCCATGCGCTTCATCTCCTCCTTGACCTCCTGCTTGCTCATCTTCAGGTCACGCTCGTGCTGGAAGCGCTGGAACATGTAATCCAGGATGGCGAGGATGATCAGCAGAATCACGAGCTGAATGGTGATCGAGAACACGAGCTGGCCCGCGGCGGTCAGCGCCGGGGCGGCTTCGAGCTGGCCGAGGCGCATGATGCGCGGCAGCTCGGCGTGAATCAGGATCGCGGCGGTGCCGAAGATCAGCGCCACCTTGGCCATGGACATCACGAAGCGCATCGCGGCGCGGGCGTTGGCGAGGTTCTTGACACCACGCAGCGGCGAGAGCTTGCTGAACTTGGGCGCAATCGGCTTGAGCGTGACCAGAAACCCGACCTGCGCGACGTTGATCAGCAGCACCACGGCGAAGATGGTGAGCATCAGGGGCAGGAGCGTGGTGGCGAGCATGCGGAGGGTGAAGTGAATGATGGCGGCCAGGTCCTCCAGCCGCGTGGGGTTCGCGGCATGGGCGGAGGTGAACATGACGTGGGCCGCGACGTGCAGGCCGTCCCACACCTGCCGGCCGAGGAAATAGAACATGACCACGGCCGCGAGCAGGGCGAACGCGGCGGTCAGGTCGTTGGAGCGGGCGACCTGGCCTTCCTCGCGCGCCTGTTCGCGCTTGCG
Organism: Phycisphaeraceae bacterium; assembly: GCA_007125385.1. GTDB lineage: Bacteria > Planctomycetota > Phycisphaerae > Phycisphaerales > Phycisphaeraceae > SKPT01. The sequence continues at coordinate 6,172 of SLDI01000315.1, forward strand.
CGGCGTGGCGGGTTCGGTCTTTTCGAAGTTGTCCTCAGCCATGGTTCGTTAAAGACAAAGCCACGAATGAACACGAATGAACACAAAGGGAAGCAGGGGGGGGTGGGTTATGGTGGGTGCATGAGACTCCATTCGAAGACCGCAGGAGTGGGGGGGTGCCACGGCTTGTCCCGAAGGGCAAGCCGTGTCTCCGTCGACCGCCGCACGCTTGCCGCTTCGCGGTCAAGCCGTGGCACCCACCGTTCGGACGGAGCCTGGGTCTCGCGAAGCCGCAAGCGGCGGGGCATGTTGCCTTGGCCATTTGTGTTTATTCGTGTTCATTCGTGGCTATTCCTATCCCATTGCGAAGAAGCCATAGACGCGTCGGAGCATGAGCTGGACGGCGTCCTGGTAGAGGTAGACGATCAAGCCGACACACATGATGAGCATGGCGGCGCCGACGATGGAACGCAGGGCAAAGCCGACGCTGAGGATGTTGAGCCCGGGCACGGTGCGGGCGATGAAGCCCAGGGCGAGCGTTTCGAGGAAGATGAGGCAGATCAGGGGCAGGGCGATGCGCACGGCGACTTCGAACGCGGCGGTGAGCAGGCCGAGCATGAGGCTCACGAGCGAGGCGAAGGCGTCGAAGCCGCCCGGGGGAATGTGGTCGAAGCTGCCGACGAGGGTCATGAGCATGATGCGGTGGCCGCCGAGGATGATGAAGATGGCGGTGGCGGTGATGAAGAAGAACTCGCCGATGACGGTGGACTCTTCGTTGAGGTCCGGGTTGAACACGCCGGCGGAGCCCGGGAACACCTGCTGGTCGATGAGCTGGCCGCCGACCTGCATGGCAATGAGCGGCAGGGCGGCGGCGTAGCCGATCGCCAGGCCGATGAGCAGCTCGAGCCCGATGGCGGCGCCGAGGGTCCAGAGGTTCATCGACGCGCCCAGCGCTGCGCCGAGGTGCTCGGCGGAGCCGCGGCCGGGCTCGAGAAGCATGGGGTAGATGCACAGCGACAGGCCGACGACGAGGAAGATCTTGGCGTGGCGCAGGATGGCGGGGCTGCCGAGCATGGGCGCCAGCAGGAAGATGCCGGTCAGGCGGAAGAGCACCATCAGCCAGACGGGCAGGTGTTCCAGGAGTGGGCGGAGGTCGGCAGGCATGGGGGCGAATTTCGGATCTCGGATTTCGAATTTCGAATTTCCGGGTAAGGGCTAACGGCTAAGAGCTAACAGCTAACGGCTAACAGCTAATGCCCCGCGAACATGCGCTCGGCGAAGTCGAGGATCTGCATGCAGATCCAGGGCATGACGAAGATGGCGACGACGCCCATGCCCAGGATCTTGGGCACGAAGCTCAGCGTCTGCTCCTGTACCTGCGTCACGGCCTGGAGGATGCTCACCGCCAGGCCGATGGCGAGCGCGGCCGCGAGGATGGGGAAGCTCAACGTGAGCATGAGACCCAGAGCCTCGCGCAGCATGTCGATGGCTTGTTCAACGGTCATTCGGTTACTCCACTAGTGTCGGTGCGCCTCGCGAAGCCGCACGCGGCCTGGGACCATCCCACGTTTTGTGTTTGTTCGTGTTCATTCGTGGCTACTTCCTCCCCCCGCTACCCCCCGCCGACGACCGCGAAGCTGTTGAGCAGGTTGCCCGCGACGAGGTTCCACCCGTCGACCATCACGAACAGCAGCAGCTTGAACGGCAGGCTGATGAGAATCGGCGGGAGCATGAGCATGCCCATCGAGATCAGGATGCTCGCGACCACCATGTCGATGATCAGAAACGGCAGGTAGAGGCGGAAGCCGATGAGGAACGCCACCTTCAGCTCGCTGAGCACGAAGGCGGGGATGAGCGTGAGCATGTCGACGTCGGCGCGGGTCAGCTCCGCGGGGTCGGACGTGTCCACGCCGCGGTAGTTGAGGATCATGTACACGTCGTCCCAGTTCCCGGCGTACTCGATCTGGGCGAACATGAAGTCGCGCAGCGGCTGCTTGGCGCCCTCCCAGGCCTGCAGCTGGTTGATCTCGTTGTTCTGCAGCGGCTGGAGGGCTTCGCGGTTGATGCGCTCGATGGTCGGCGCCATGACCAGGAACGTCATGAACAGCGACAGGCCGACGATCACCTGCGACGGCGGCAGGGCCTGCGTGCCGATGGCCTGGCGCAGCAGCGCCAGCACCACGACGATGCGCGTGAAGCTGGTGCACATGACCAGGATCGCCGGGGCGAGCGAGAGGACGGTCAGCAGCAGGATGATCGACAGCGTCACGCTCAGCGCCGGGGCACCGGCCAGCTCGTCGTCCGCCTGGCCCTCGCCGCCGGTCGGCAGCGCCCGGCTGGCGCTCTCGAGAATCGAGATGGGGTTGGTCAGGTCGACCTGCCCGGACTGCTGCTGGGCGTGGGCGGGCGACGCGCAGACCCAAAGCAGCAGCACGGCGATACAACAGATGAGCGCGGCCGAGCGGTGGCGGGCGCTGCGGCGGTACGGCGTGGGCCCGCGGTCGGCGCCGCGAAAATCCCACTCTTCGCTCGCGGACTCGCTCAGAACGGGCGTCGATATACCTTGAGTTGAACCCTTGCGCGTTCGTGGTGCCACACAGCACGCCGAAGGCTTCTGCGTGCGCTCCGCGGACGATGGCCGAAGCACACAGCACCCTGTCGGGATGCTGTGTGGCACCCTTGTCACCCACGATGCACGGCTTGCCCTTCGGGTCAAGCCGTGGCACCCCATGTCGATCGTGACGGTGAGTGTGCTCATGTCGCGCCCCCCCTTCCGCCGACGGTGCGCAGGCGGGCAAGCAGGCTGGAGACGGAGTCGCGGGCGCGGTCGATCCGGTGCTCGCTGTCGTCGCCGCCGAGCTCGGCGTCGTGCTGGGCATCGAAGCGATCGAGCGTGCGATCGAAGCTGCGGCGTTGGCCGGCGGAGGTGGCCTGGAGCAGATCGGCGACCTCCTCGGGGTCATCGACCGTCGTCAGCGTGCGCAGCCCGGCGCTGGAGTCGCCGACGACGAGCACGCGGTGGTTGACGCGGATCAGCAGCACGTGGTTGCGCGGGGCTACGGCGGTGCGCGACAGGACTTCCACGACCGGGCTCGAGCCCCCGGCCGCGACCTGTCCGCCGAGCTTCTGCCACGCCCAGCGCATGACGAGGATGAGCCCGATGACCAGGGCCAGGGCGCCGAGCGTGTTGAGCATCCACGAGCCGTCCGTCGCCGCGCCGGCCGGGGCCTGGCCGGACGAGCCCAGCGGCTGAGCCTCCATCGCCTGCGGATCGAGAAGCGGCTGGTCACGCTCGGGGGCGTCGGCAGACGCATCGGCGAGCGGTTGCGACGCGTCGTCCGCCTCTTGCCGCGGTGATGCGCCGGCCATGCGGTTGATCAGCTCGTCCAGCGCCGGGGACGGCGACGGCGTGGCGGGGGTGGCGGGGGCGTTGTCGCGCTCGACGGGTGCCGACGGTGTGCTCGGCGAGGCGGCGCGGAGCTCGGTGACGCGCTCGTTGGATGCCGCGGCCGGCCTCTGCTCGTCGGCCTGCACCGGGGGCGCGGCCAACAGGGTCATCGCGAGCAGCGCCAAGGCACCGGCCGTCGCGCAGGAATTGCGCGGCCGGGTCGGCGCGGCGGGGGGCAGGTCAAGCCGGCACGCGGGGCGTGGCGTGATGGGTGGTTGCACCGTTGGGCCCTCCATGGCCTTGGGTCGTCGGCGGCGCGTCCTGCGCCGGGTGGTGCGGCCGGCGACGCGTCCACGTCGCCGGTGGTCATGATGATCCGCTTACTCGTCGTTCGATGCCGGGCTCGCATCCGGCGTCGGCGTGGCGTCGGGCGCCGTGCCGCCGGCGGCGCGGTCGCCGGCCTCGGGGTCGGAGGTCACCGGCTGGGCGGGCTCGCCCGGATGCGTGCCCGCCATCGCCTGCGCCTCTTCCTCCAGGTCCGCCAGCACGTCGCTGATGCGGATGCAGAAGTTGTCGTTGAGCACCAGCACCTCGCCGCGGGCGACCAGCCGGCCGTTAACCCGCACGTCCACCGGGTCGCCGGCGAGCTTGTCCAGCTCCACGACCGAGCCGGAGGCGAGCTTGAGCACGTCCTCGACGAGCATCTCGGTGCGTCCCAGCTCGATCACCACGTCAAGGTCGACGTCCGAGAGCAGATCGATCCCGCCCGCCGCCTCGCCCGCCCCCGCCACACCGCCCGCCACACCGCCCGTCTCATCGACGTCGGCGACGGCGTCGGCCAGCTCGCGCACGGACGCCTCGGCGGCGTCGAGCGCCTGCTCAACATTCTCCGTGGCGTCGGGCGCCGGCTCGGCGGCGGCGGCGTCGGCGTCGGGTTCGGGCTTGTGCTCAGCCATGGTCGTCCCTGACTACATGTCACCTCGGAAACGCGTCAGCCGTCCGATCAACGCGTCACGCACGTACGGCTCGCCATCTTCGTCATAACCCAGCCGCTCGTCCAGCGCGGCCTGGATTTGACGCGTCAGCGTCGCCAGCTCCGACTCGCTCAGGTGGGCCGGCTCAGCCCGGCGAAAGATCGTCGCGATGTCGCTGGTGATCTGAGCGTTCATCTGCTGGAGCTGCTCGAGCACGTGCTCGCGATGACGCTGCTGCACGATGACGTAGATGTCCGCCTCGAACAGGTAGGACCGCCCCGTGCGCGTGTTCTGGAAGCGGTCGGAGATCACCGGGACCTCGACCGGCTGCTCGGCGCGGGCCACCTCGTCCTCGCCCGCCAGGTCGGCCCGCACCTCCGTGGGCCCGCCCATGAGCAGGAACAGCCCCACGATCACCGCCGCCTCCAGCGTCAGCACCGCCATCAGGATCAGCAGCGTCTTGAACGACACCTTCGATGACTGCTTGTTTTTGGCTTCAGCCTGTTCTGCCATGGTCGTGCCGTCTTGTTGTTATCGGCCAGGGATGATCTCTGGCTCCGCAAACTCTTCGGCCAGCGCTTCGAGCACCACCACCTCCACGCGCCGGTTCGCCGCGCGTTCGGCGGCCCCCTGCACCCGCCGGACCAGCGGCTCGCGGTCGGCGTTGGCCACCAGGCGCACGCGCTCGCGGCGGATGCCGACCTCGCGGCTGGTCAGGTACTGCATCGCCGCCCGCGCGCGGGCGTGGCTCAGGCCCCAGCCGTCGCCGTGCGGCGAGCCCGGCTCCGTCGCCTCGCCGGCGTCGGCGTGCCCGCGGAGCTCGATCAGGTTGTTGTACCCGCGGACCTCGCGGGCGACCTGGCGCAACTGGCGCCGGGCCTGTTCCGAAAGATCGGCAGAACCGGGCTCGAACGTGATTCGACCCCCGACCACAAACCGAAGCCCCTCGCGCACCGTCGTGACCTGGATGTGCCGGCCGTCGATGCCCGGATCCTCCGCCTGCGACTCGTCGACGGGCCCGGCCTGCTGCTGGCGCTGGAGCTCCTCGAGCACCTCGATCAGCGTCAGGCGGGGGTCATCCTCGGTCGGCAGCTTGCCGCCGCCGCCCTTGGACCCGAACGCCTCCTTGACCGCTTCGACGAAGACGTCGAAGTGGTCCTCGCGCTTGATCTCGGACAGGGCGAAGAGCATGATGAAGAACACCAGCAGCAGGGACATCATGTCGCCGTAGGTCACCACCCACGCCGATGCACCGCCGGACGACTTTTTCCTGCCTTTGCGAGCCATGATCGTCGTTCATCGCGGGCAAGGGCGGGTCAGGCCGCCTCCTGATCCTCCTCGGCGCTGCGCTGGCCCGGGGGCAGGAAGGTGCGCAGCTTCTGCTCGACGATGCGGGGGTTGTCCCCGCTCTGGATCGCCATGACGCCCTTGATGATGATCGTCTTGTAGAGCACCTCCTCCGCCGAGCGCTGTTCAAGCCGGTCCGCCAGGGGCAGGGCGATGGCGTTGGCGATGATCACGCCGTAGAGCGTCGTCAGGATCGCCACCGCCATGCCCGGGCCCAGCTTGGACGGGTCGTCAAGGTTCACCAGCATGATGACCAGTCCGATAAGCGTGCCGATCATGCCGAAGCTCGGGGCGTACCGGCCCAGGGCTTCGAGCATGCCCCGGCCGGCCTCGTGGCGCTCGACGAGGTTCTCCAGCTCCGTGTCCATGATCTGCTCGATCAGCTCCGGGTCCGTGCCGTCGACGGCCATCTGGATCCCGCGGACGATGAACGGGTCCTCGATCTCCTTGGTCGTGTTCTCCAGGCTCAGGATGCCGTCGCGTCGGGCGATCTCGGCGTAGGAGACGAGGTCCTCGATGAGCTTGTCCACGGGCTTGGACTGCGAGAAGAAGGCCTTGCGGATCACCCCGCCGAAGCGCTTGACGTTGCGCATCGGGAAGGCGAAGAACAGCACCGTGCTCGACGCCCCGATCACCAGCAGCACGCCGGGCAGGTTCACGAACGCGTGCGGCTCGCCGCCGGCCAACAGCGTCCAGATGATCAGCACCCACGTGCCGATGAAGCCAAAGAGTATCCCCAGGTCCATGACGTACCCCGAGCGCGGCGGATCGAACTCTCCAATAACGATTTATCGGTTTGCGCCGGTCGAAGCTTTTAAGAAGTGCGGACGGTGAACAAAAGCGCGGCGCGTCGGCTTGCCCAATCGTTGTCTTTGTCCTGATCCACACCACCGCGCCCAATTCCGGGCTCGGTCGGGAAACGTGCTGGACGGGTGCCCGCGGCGGCGTGAGCTTCGGTGTAGGGTGGGTAGAGCGAAGCGAAACCCACCAGTCTTGTTGTGGATCCACGAGCCTCGTGGTGGGTTTCGCTGCGCTCTACCCACCCTACATCAGCGCCACCGCGGAGAAGGTTCACGGGGCCAAGCGGCCCCCGTCTTCCGACGCAGCCCAGGATGCGCGGGAGGGAGCGCCGTTCAATCCATCGGCATCATGCGTCGCAGGCTCTGGCCGTACTCCACGACCAGCTCGACGATGCGATCCATCGGTTCCTGGACGAGGATGTGATCGCCGTTGACCAGCGTGATGGTGGTGTCGGGGTTGGCCTCGACCGTGCGGATGAGCTCGGCGTTGACCACGATGCGCTTGCCGTTGAGTCGGTGAACACTGATCATGGCGATTGGACCACAAGTGAACACGGATCAACACGGATCGAAGGCCGGAGCCGGGGAAGCGGCCGTTCGCCGCCTCGACGGCCACACCGGGCGCCCGAGGCCCCGCAATGTGTGTTCATCCGTGGCTATTCTTATCGGCCGATGTTCATCAGCTCCTGAAGCAGGCGGTCGCTGGTGGTCAGCACGCGGGAGTTGGCGCTGAAGCCTGTGGTGGCCCGGACCATGTCGATGAACTCGTGGGCCAGGTCGACGTTGGACATTTCCAGCGCGCGTCCGATAAGCCGACCCGTGCCGCCGGTGCCCGGGTTGCTGATGCCCGCGGCCCCGCTGTTGGCGGTGGCGCGGTAGAGGTTGCCGCCGACCTCTTCCAGCCCCTGGTTGTTGGTGAACGTCGCCATCGCCACCTGGCCCAGGTTCCGCCTCAGGCCGTTGGAGAAGATGCCGTTGATCACGCCGTCCTGGCCGATGTCGAAGTCGGTCAGCGTGCCCAGCGCCGAGCCGTCGCGATCGATCGACGCCACCTCGCTCTGCGTGCCCGCCAGGGCCGAGAGATTCTGGTTGTCGCCGGTGAAGTTGAGGTTGATCGCCTGCGGTGTGGCGGCCCCCGTGCCGTCGCGGAGGATGTTGAAGCTCTCCTGCGTCGCGCCGACGAACGCCCCCTGGTTGTTGAACGTCATCAGCCCCGAGCCCATGTGCCGGCTGAGCGCCTGGTGATCGTCGCTCTGGACGTGGTAGCGCCAGGTCGTGCCCGTGTTGTCCTTGGCGTCGAACGCGATCGTCAGATCCAGCATCATCTCGTTGCCCAGGCTGTCGTAGGCGATGAAGCTGGTGCGCACGGACTCGCCCACGGCCTCGGCCTGCTCGGCAAAGGCCAGGGGCATGCTCGGCACGTCGTCCGCGTTGACCACCAGGTCCGCGTCGCGCAGGCGCAGGCGGTTCGCGGTGCCGGCGTTGCCTTCGATCTGGATCACCCCGTCGTCGATGCTTACCCCGCCGTCAATGTCGTCGGCGATGCCCAGCGCGTCGTTGATGAACTGCATGAGCTCGTTCAACGTCGTGCCGAAGGCGTGGCTGTCGGTGGTGTTGACGTTGTTGACCTCGAAGGTGCGGTCCGGCAGCGCGGCCCCGCCGCGCATCGCACCGCTGATCGTGATGACGTCGCCGAGGTCGAACAGCGAATCGCCGGCGCCGTTGAACACGTCGACGAGGTCGGTGGTCCCGTCGGCGAAGACGGTGGCGCCCGGGTCGGCGAAGAGGGTGTTGGTCGTCAGCAGCGTGCCCTGCGTCGCCAGGTCGCCGGCGGCGTTGAGGTTGCCGGCGAAGCGCACGTTCTCGGTCGCCTCGGCGATGGTCAGCGCGCCGACGGGGATGTTCAGCGTCTCGAGCTGGCCCTGTTCGATCTGGAAGCCTTCGTCGGCGGTCCAGCCCTGGACGAGGGCCCCGTTGGGGTTGACCAGGTTGAAATCGCTGTCGAGGCTGAAGTTGCCCGCGCGCGTGTAGCGCTGCTCGCCGCCGGCGTTGACCACGAAGAACCCGTTGCCCTCGACGGCCATGTCCGTGCTTTTGCCGGTCGAGCCCAGCGCCCCGTCGGTGAAGTCGCGTACGGCCTCGACGCGCGTGCCCAGGCCCACCTGCGTCGGGTTCGACCCGCCCCACTCGTCGCTCGGCGCCGTGCCCGAGGCCAGTGTCTGGGAGATGAGCGTCTCGAACTCGGCGCGGCTGCGCTTGAAGCCCGTGGTGTTGACGTTGGCGATGTTGTTGCCCGTCACCGAGAGCATCGTCGAGTGCGCCTTGAGCCCCGTCAGCCCGGTGTACAGTGCCGTGTTCAGGCCCATGCCGGCCTCCTTTGAGGGTTAACGATGATGACCCGGCTCGCGCAGGGCTCGCAGCGACGCATTCTCGATCGCCTCGTAGCCGGCCAGCGCGGCCAGGGGATGTTCCTTCACCTGCGACGACCCGGCCGACGGCCTGGCCTGACCCGGCTGCGGCGATGCCGCCTCGGCCAGCAGCGCGTCGAAGTCGCGCTGCTCGATCGGCGGCGCGGCCGCCTTCGCCGGCGCGGGCGTACCGGCCGGCCTGACCGCCGGCTCGAGCATCCGCAGCAGAATGTCCGGGTCAGCCGTCATGGTTACGCTTTTCGCACACCCGTGGCGCCCGTCACTTGACCGCCTGCGTCGGCTCACCGGGCTGCATCACGCGCTCCACCCGGCTCATCGGCAGGCTCTTGCCCGTGTCCAGCTCCAGCAACGCCCGCCCTTCCACCACGCGCACGGCCGTGACGATCCCGCTGACGCGGTCGTTGCTCTCGCTCAGGCCCTCCACCATCCGGCCGATCATCCCCCCGGCCTGGGTCAGCTCGTTCTGCAACACCAGGTCCTTGAGCTGCTCCTGCAACGTCATCTGGCTCTCGATGTTGCGCAGACTCGAGATCTGCTCGAGTATCTGCGACGAGTCGGTCGGCTCGAACGGATCCTGCGTCGTCAGCTCGGTCGTCAACACGCGGACGAAATCCGCCGAGCTCATGTCGGCGAAAGGGTTGCGGCCGTCGACCTGGCTGTGCGCCGGCGGGCGGTTCTGCGCCCCGGCTGCTGCGCTGCTCATGAATGCGGTCATGGTGTGGTCTCCATCCGTCTCGCCGCGCGGGCGAGGTGTGTGTCAAGCCTGCTCATCGAGCAGCTCGTCGAAGCGATCGCCACCCTCCGCGTGGCGGTCGCCCTGGTTGGGCTGCTCGCGTCGATGCGACGATTGTCCGTGATGCTCACCGCGGCTGCGGCCGTCGTGCGGCGACTGCTCCGACTGCGCCTGGGCCTGGTTGGAGCCGGCCTGCGACTGCACGCCGAGGCGTTCGACCTGCAAGCCCTGCGCCTCGAGGCCGTGACGCAACTGCGCGAGCTGCTGCTGGAGCATGTTCCGCGCCGCATCGTTCTGCGTGTGCAGTTGGGCCGCGACGCGCGAGCCGGTGACCGTCAGCTCGATGCGCACCGTGCCCAGCTCCGGCGGGGTCAGGCGCAGCGTCACCGCGCCGCCGTTGTGCTGAATCGCCGCTTGCAGCCCGCGCGCCAGGCGCGCGGCGTTGAGGTTCTCCGCCTCGGGCGTCGCCGGCGGCGGGCTGAGCGTGAACGACTGGGCCTGGCCCTGCGTCTGGCCCTGGTTGCTCTGCGTCGGCGCCCCGTCCGCGGTGACGGAGGCGAGCAGGTTCGCCAGCGCGGTGCTCGCCTGGCCGCCCGGCTCGACCATGGCCTGGCTGGGCACCGTCGGGGCCGCGGGCATCGGCGGCGCCAGCCGCGATGCGAGCTTGTCGATCGCCTTGTCCGCGTCGGCCGCCTTGTCCAATGCTTCGCCCGCGGCCGTGGGCGCAAGCGGCCACGCCTCGTCAGGCCGCATCACGTGGACAGGCTGGCCCGGCTTCATGTCCGGCGTCTCGCGGTCAACGGCCCCGCCGCGCAGCTCGCCCCGCTCCAGCAGCTTCGCCAACGCCTCGGACACCTGCGGCCCCGGCGGCCGCTTCGGCAGCTCTTCATCAACGGCAACGATTGCTTCGCCGCTGACCTGGCCCTGGACGAGCTTGTCAGCCGACTCGACATTCCCCGCCTCGGCGTCCGCGTCTCGCTGCGGCGCCCCGGCCTCGACGTCCTCGCCCTTGTCCAGCGCGTCGCCGGGCTCGAGCTCGTGCTCGCTCGTTGCCTGCTCGCGTCGTTGCGCCGCGGCGGGCGCCGACGGCTCGCCGCGGTTGTGGTGCTGCAGGCTCTGGCGAAAGTCCTGCGCCGGCTCACGGCGCTGCGGCGCGGAGCGCGACGGCGACGGGGGCGGGGGCGCCTCGAGTTGGGGCATGAGCTCGATCATGTTCCGTTGTCCTCGCCGTCGCCCGCGAGCGCCTCCAGCGGCTCGATGCCGCGCTGACGCAATCGCTCGATCAGCTCCGTCGCCTGGCCGATCTCCTGCTCATCGTCCTGGAACTGCTGGAGCACGCGCCCGGCCAGCCGCGGCTGCATGGTCGCCAGGTAATCCACCACCTGCCGCGTCTCGCCCTCCTGCATGAGCTGCTGAAACATCTGCTTGGCTTGCGCCGGGCGCAGGCGCTCGTACATGTCCACCGCCTGGAGGAAGTCGGCGTCCTCGCGCATCTGACGCTCGCGCTCGACCGCCTCCTGGAACGCCTGCCGGTCCGCCTCGAGCTGCGCCCGCTGGGCGTCGAGCAGGTCCTGGGCCCGCTCGATCTGTCGGCGCAGGTCGGCCGTCTCGCGCTGCACGCGCTCCAGGCGATGCTGGCTCAGCTCGTCCGTGCGCTGGACCACGTCAAGGCGCTGGGTCAACGTGCGAGGCCCCTGGGACACGCTCTCAAGGTACGCCTGCTGCTGGGCCTCGGCCTGTTGCTGGGCCGCGATGCGCTCCGCCTCGGCGCGGGCCTCGTCCTCCTCGGCCAGCGTCATCGAGAACATCTCGATGACGCGCTGCACGCGCTCCCGGCTGAGCCGATCCGTCGCCGCCAGCCACCCCACGAAGCCCGCGCCGGCGAGCACGTGCAGCAGCAGCAGGATCAGGATCGCCGTGGCCGCGGGTCGCATCATCGCATCGCCTCCGCTTCACGCCGGGCGTAGCGCTGCGTCGCCAGCTCGTCCATCTCGCGCTGCTCGCGCCGCTGCTGCTCGGCCAGCCAGGCGGCGTGGTGGCGATCGCGCAGCATCTGCATCGCCTTGCGCTGCCGCGACGCCTCGACCAGCCGCTGCCGCGCCGCTTCGACGTCGCGCTGAAGCGCCGCCAGTTGGCCGACGAGCTGCTGCGCGTGCAGTGTCGTGTGGTTGCTGTAGCGCGCAAAGCCGGCGACACGTTCCAGGTCCACCTTCCCCACCAGGGCGTCGCCGAGCTGTCGCTTGGATCCGCGGAGGTCGGCCTGGATCGACGCCAGGCGGTCGCGCAGCGCCCGATCGCGGTGCAGCCACTGCGCCAGCTCCCGCCGCGCAGCGTCCTCCGCCCGCTGTCGCTGGGCAAGCACCGCCTCGTATTTGAACCTGAACTTGGCCATGGTCGTCAGACGTTGTTAACCACAGAGGCGCAAAGGACACAGAGAAGAAGTTGAAGAACTTGCATCCGGGTGCCACACAGCACGCCGAAGGCTGCTGTGTGCGAACCCCCCTCGATCACCGCAGCACACAGGACCCTTCGGGATCCTGTGTGACACCCAACGCCGCGACCTTCCCGGGATCGGGGTGCCGCTCCCGAGTAAGTTCAAAATGTTCGGTGACACCCGTGCTACACATGCGGTTTCCCTTGCGAACCATTCACACCACGCATCTATCTCTGGCTTTTTCCGTATTCTCTGTGCCTCTGTGGTTCATCCCCCCGGCCCCGCGACACGACCACCACCACCGCGCTGCCGGCGCTGCAACTGCTGCCGCTGCTGCTCGATCTGCTGCGCCACGGCCAGGAGCTGAGCCCGGGTGCGGGCGAAGTCGCTCGACGCAGCGCCTTCCCCGACGCCCTGCTGCAACAGTTGATCGATCGGCTCGCGGCAGGCGATCGCCAGGTCATATTCCGGATTGGACCCGTGCGCGTACGCGCCGATGTTCAGCAGCTCCTCCACTTGCGCGTACGCGCTGACCAGGCGCAGCACCTGCTGCCGGGCGGCCTTGTGCTCGGCGTCGATGATCTGCTCCGCGACGCGGCTGATCGACGCCAGCACATCGATCGCCGGGTAATGCCCCTTCTCCGCCAGCGACCGCGACAGCAGCACGTGGCCGTCGAGGATCCCGCGGCAGGCGTCGGAGATCGGCTCATTCATGTCGTCGGCTTCGACGAGGATCGAGTACAGCCCGGTGATCGAGCCCCGGCTGGTGCGGCCGCTGCGCTCCAGCAGCTCGGGCAGGGACGAGAAGACGCTGGGCGGGTAGCCGCGCGTCGCCGGCGGCTCACCGGCCGCCAGCCCCACCTGCCGCTGAGCGTGGCAGAAGCGCGTCACCGAGTCCATCACCAGCAGCACGTCGTTGCCCGCGTCGCGGAAATGCTCCGCCACCGCGCACGCCAACTGGGCGGCGCGGATCCGCATCAGCGCCGGCTCATCGCCGGTGGCGCACACCACCACGCTGCGCGCCAGGCCGTCGGCGTCCAGCGTCATCTCGAGGAAGTCGCGCACCTCGCGTCCGCGCTCGCCGATCAGCGCGATCACCGACACGTCCGCGGCCGTGTGCCGCGCGATCGAGCCCAGCAGCGTGCTCTTGCCCACCCCCGGCGCCGCGAACACACCCAGCCGCTGCCCGCGCCCGATCGGCGTGATCGCGTCGATCGCCCGCACGCCGGTGGCCAGCGGCTGATCGATCACCGGCCGATCCAGCGGATCGACCGGCGCCGGGTTCAGCGGCTGCATCACCGTGTCATGCAACGGCCCGCGCCCGTCGATCGGCTCGCCCAGGCCGTTGAGCACGCGCCCGAGCAGGCTCGGGCCCACGCCCGCTGATTGATGCTGACGCACGAGCACCACCTGATCGCCGGCGCGCACGCCCGTGGTCGGGCCCAGCGGCATGACGATGGTTCGGTCATGTTCGATCGCCACCACCTCGCCCGCCACCCCCGCCACCCCGGCCACTGCCGCAACGCGCTGCGCTCCGTTGCCCACCTCGATGCGTACTTGTGCCCCGACCGGGGCCGGCAGGTCCGCGACACGCAGCGCAAGGCCGCGCACTTCCGCGACGCTGCCGCGCAATTCCGGCGCGGTGATCGTATCGAGCAATCGGCTTGGCGCATCGAGAACGGCCATCGACAGGTTCCTCCAGCGAATGGCGTGCCAGCCAGGGACAGGCGGTGGCCGTGGCGGGTCGGGCCGCTTGCGGCTTCGCGAAACCATGCGCTTGTGCGCGGCGCACCGCAATGCCTCACGCCGGAACAGCGTTCACGTCTCGTCGCCCTGGTCGGCGCCGTCCGCCGGGCCCGGGCCGCCGATCAACGCCTCGACGATGCGCGCCATCTGCGTCTCGACGGTCGCATCGAGCCGGCCCTGCCCGTAGCGGAGCACGCATCCGCCGCGCGTCACGGTCGGATCATCGACGACCTCGACCCGATCGAACTGCCCGATCGTCGCCGCCAGCTCCGGCATCGCCTCTTCGAGCAGCGGCCGATCCTCCGGGTGCACACACACGGTCACCCGCGACACGCCGAGCACCTGCTTCAGCGCCGCCTCGACCTGGTTCGCCACGAGCGTCGGGTCAACCTCCAGCCGGCGGTGAACGATCTTCTCCGCCAGCTTCAGCGCGAAGTGGAGCACCGCCTGGCGTGCGGCGCGATCGAGCTCGTCGAATCGTCCCTGCCACTGCTGCGCCGCTTCGCCCCACTGCTTGTGCAACGTCGCCAGCTTCTTGCGCCACTGCTCGAGCGCCTCGGCCTTGCCCTGCTCCAGTCCCTCGGCGTGGCCCTTCTCGCGCCCCTCGGCCAGTCCCTGTTCGAGCCCGCGCGCCTCGGCGCCGGCCTGAAGCTGCTCCGCCCGCTGCTTCGCCTCGTCGACAATGCGCTGAGCCTCCGCCTCGGCGCGCTGCCGCAGCCGCCTGGCCTCGGCCGCGAGGTCGCCAAGGTCCAGCACGATCGCCGAGTTGGTGACGCGCTCGGCGTCGGGGGATTTCAATAGAGGCATGGGGAGACCTTGGCTGTTAGCTGTTAGCCTTTAGCCTTTAGCTATTAGCTGGTAGGGGGATCCAGGCGGGTTCGGTAGCTGGCGAGCATTCGGGCGACCTCGTTGCTTCCCTGGTGCAGAGCGGCTGTCGATTGGGATGTCAACATTTGCAGGTCTGTGGCGAGTTGAATGAAGTAGCTCAGCTCACTGATGGAGCCCTGGGCGATGCGCAGAAACCGCGCCAATTCCGCCTTGCCACCGCGTCCACAGCCCTCGGCAATATTCGCCGGCACCGACGCCGCCGCCCGACGCATCTGGCTGGTCAAACCGTATTGCTTCGCTCTTGGGAAGCTCCGTGTCAACCGATAAATCTCCAACGTCAACGCATGCGCTCGCGCCCAGACCTGCAACTTCCGAAAATCACGCGCCCGATCACCCATATTCACCTCCCAAAAGCTAAAAGCTAACGGCTAACGGCTAACAGCTAACGCCCCCCCTACACCACCACGTCGCGTTCTCCGCCGCGGCCGCTGATGATGATCTCGCCGGCGTCCTCGAGCCGGCGGACGATGTCGACGATGCGCTGCTGCGCCGCCTCGACGTCGCTGACGCGCACCGGGCCCATGTACTCCATGTCCTCGGCGATCAGCCGGGCCGCCCGCTCGCTCATGTTGCCGAAGATCTTGTCCTTGAGCTCCTGGCTCGCCGTCTTCAGCGCCAGCGCCAGCTCGTCGTTGTCCACCTCCTTGAGCACGGACTGGATGCCCTTGTCGTTGACCAGCATGATGTCCTCGAACACGAACATCAGCCGGCGGATCTCCTCCACCAGGTCCGGGTCCTCGGCCTCGAGGCCTTCCATGATGCTCTTTTCCGTGGTGCGGTCGACGAGGTTGAGCATTTCCGCGACGGTGTTCACGCCGCCGATCTTCTCGAACGACTGGTTGAGCATCGACGCCAGCCGGGTCTCGAGCCCCTTCTCCACTTCGTTGACCACCTCGGGGTTGGTCTGCTCCATGTTCGCCACGCGCTTCACGACCTCCAGTTGCTTGGGCGTGGGCAGGCCGGCGAGGATCTCCGAGGCCTTGTGATGGGACAGGTGACTGACGATCAGGGCGATCGTCTGCGGATGCTCGTCCTGG
Organism: Phycisphaeraceae bacterium; assembly: GCA_007125385.1. Classification (GTDB taxonomy): domain Bacteria; phylum Planctomycetota; class Phycisphaerae; order Phycisphaerales; family Phycisphaeraceae; genus SKPT01. The sequence continues at coordinate 21,927 of SLDI01000315.1, forward strand.
ATGAACGTCAGCAGGTTGCTGGACTCGGCCTTTTGCAGGAACGCGAAGGGCGCCCGCCGCACCTGCTGGCTGATCTGCTGAAGGATGCGCTCCGCCTCCTTCGGGTCCAGGCTCTTGGTCAGCAGCGCCCGGGCGTACTCCAGCCCGCCTTCGCGCGCCCACGACTGCGCCACCGCCAAGTCGTAGAACTCCTGCAGCACCGCGTCGCGCAGGGATTGCGGCACGTTGCGCAACGACGCGATCTCGCGCGTCACCTCCTCCACCAGCTCGCCGTCGAGCTCGCCGAGCATCTTCGACGACGCCTCCTCGTCCAGCGCCAGCAGCAGGATCGCCGCCTTGCGCGGGCCGGGCATCTCGTCAAGCTCTTCTCGGTGCCGTTCCGTTTCGACCATGGGCTGGGGATCACGGGTCAGGGGTCAGGGGTAACAGGGCCGCTTGCGGCTTCGCGAGAACGCATAGCGCTTCCATCCGCGTCCATCCTACTCCCCCCGGCGCATCCATCGCGTCAGCAACTGCCCCGCCTCGTCGGGGCTGGACTTGACCATGTCGCTGATCTGCTCCGCCACGCGGCGCGACGCCAGATCGCGCTCGTCCAGCTCCACGCCGGCCAGCGGCGTGTCGCCCTCGTCCACCAGCTCCTCGTCGTCGCTGGACCTGGGATAGCCCGCCAGTTCCTCGACGCTCGGCAGCTCGGGCTTCTGCGTCGCCTTGCGCACCATCAGCATCATCAGCGCCAGGCTCACCAGCGCCAGCAATCCCACACCCAGCGGCGCGGCGTACTCCGTGACCAGCATCACACCCATGCCCACCTCCGCGCCGCCGGCCGTCATCGGCCGCAGCGAATCGTCCGGGATCATGTGCGCCTGCACCTGGCCATCGACCTCGGCCTGGATCAACGGCTCGACCTGCGCCCGGATGCGATCCAGGTGCGCCTCCATCAGCGGCGCCAGGTCGTCGTCCGTAGGCGCATCGGCATCCGGGTTGCCCGCCTTGAACAGCTCCACGAAGTACCCGCGCGGCACGTTGATCGTCACGTTGATCTGCTCGACCTGGTGGCCCGCGCGCGTCCGGTGGCTGCGCAGGATCAGCGGCTTGTCTCGGAACGAGGTCGTCTGCCGCTCGATCTCCTCGCGCATCGTCTCGGCGCCCCCGCCGGCGATGTCCAGTCCGACGTTCGACTGAGGCCCCGGCTCGCCGCCGCGACGCACGTCCTGCCGGGTGATCGTCTCCAGCTCCTCGCGCTCCAACGGCTCGTTCGCCTCGTAGTCGAACGCCTCCTCGATCGTCCGCCGTGTCGGGTCCACCCGCACGTTCACCGCCACGATCACGTTGTGGATGTACCCCAGCACGCCGAGGATCTTGTCCCGGTGATACGCCTCGAGGTGCTGGACCAGCTCCAGCGTCTCGGTCGGCAGCACGTCGTCGGAGTCGGCGACGGTGCGCGTGCGCCCGTGGTTGCCGTCGGTCACCGACACGTCCTGCGGCCCCATCTCCGCCACCGCTCCCGCCACGAGGTGGGCCACCGACTCGACCATCGCGTCATCGACGCGCCGCCCGCCGCGATGCCACAGCGTCACCGAAGCGCTGGGCCTGACGTGCGTGCGGCCGAACCCCTTGTCCTGCGGCATGGAGATGAGCACTTCCGCGCGCTGCACGCCGCGCATCTTGGCGATGATCTGCCCGAGCACGCGCTGCTTGGCCAGCAGGTACGCCCGCTCGCTCTGCCGGTCCGTCTGCCACGGGCTCTGCCGCTCGATGAGTTCGTCGAACGCGGCGGCGGTGTCGGCGCTGAGCAGGTCGTCCTGCACGAGCACGCTGATGGCCTGGTCGCGCTTGGCCACGGGCACGTAGATCTGCCCGCCCTCGCGGCGGATGTCGATGCCGTAGCTCGCCAGGCGCAGCTCGATGTCCTCGCCGCGCCCGTCCGCGAAGCCGCTGATCGGCGCCCAGTTCGGCTGGCCCGCCCAGAACACCAGCCACGAGCCCGCCAGCAGCATCACCGCCAGCAGCGACACCACCAGCCATCGCTCCGCCTTGCTCAGGCCCTCGAGATAAACGCGTATCTGCGCCCAGTAGCGATTCAGAAACTCCACCGCGCGGCCTCCATGCCGAGTGAGCTTTTAGCTGCTAGCCCTTAGCCATTAGCCATGAAACGCCCAGCCGTTGCCCCCACCAAAAGCTAATGGCTAACAGCTAACAGCTAACAGCTCCCTACACCCTGATCTGCTTCACCTCCTCATATGCGTCCATCATCTTGTTGCGCACCTGCAGCAGCATCTGAAACGCCACGTCCGCCTTCTGCTTGGCCATCATGACGGCATCCATGTCGTCACGCTTGCCTGAGACCAGGTCCTCGATCGCCATCTCCGCGTCCGCCTGTAGCCGATTCACCTCGTCGATGTGCTTCATCAGCACATCCTTGAACCCCGGCGAATCGGGCGCCCCGGGCCCCTGCGGCGCCGCCGGCCGACCCGGCTGACCCACGCCACCAGGCCCGCCCACACCCCCCTGATTGATCAACCCAAGCGGATCAGTCATCGCAAGCCTCGCATAACGCCACCATCGTCACCACAGCCTAACACGCCACCCACCCCTCTGCTTCGTGCCTTTTCCTCACGCCAGCAGTTGCAGGCTCGTGCGGATCATCGCCTTCGTCGCCTCCGCGGCCGTGATGTTCGCCTCGTACGCCCTGCTCGCATCCAGCGCGTTGACCTGCTCCATCATCGGATGCACGTTCGGGTACGTCACGTACCCGGCCTCGTCCGCTTCGGGGTGCCCCGGCTGGTACTCGCGTCGAAACGGCGCGTCGTCCAGCATGATCTCACGCACGTGGACGCCGTTGGGGCTGTTGCGCGACGGATCGCCCGGCGCGAACACCGCGATCCGCCGCTGGTACGGGCTGTAGTTGCCCTCCGCGTCGTAGATCGTGTTGGCGTTGGCCATGTTCGCCGCGATCGTGTGCATCCGCGTCCGCTGCGCGACCAGGCCCGATGTCGATACGTCCAATGACCCAAACATCGCCTGTCCCTTCAATGCCAGCCACGAATGAACACAAATGAACACGAATCAGAAAGTCGAAAAACCGCGAAGAAGCGAAGAAAGCGAGACCGCACGAAGACGCCCCTTTCCGTCATTTCACTCTCTCCCCTTCGCGATCTTCGCCCCCTTCGCCCCTTCGCGGTTCCAATTGTGTCCATTCGCGTTCATTCGTGGCTGTTCCTACAACCGCTCCCGGATGGCCATCTTGAGCATGTCGAACTCGTTCTTGAGCAGCTCCACGCTCATCTGGTGCATCAGCGTGTTCTCCGCCAGGTCCTGCATCGTCCGGTCCAGGTCGCGGTTGTTCTCATCGTGGAAGAGGATGTTGCGGTTCACCTGGCGCGGCCGGGCCTCCAGCCCGGTCTCATGAAACCGCACGTCCCGCGTGTCGCGTGGCGCCAGCTCGCCGTCGAGCGGCCGATCGCTCTCGCGCCGCCGATCGATCGCCTGCCTGAGGCTCGCCCGGAAGGCGTCGATGCTCAGGTCCGCCGGCCGATAGCGCGGCGTCGACAGGTTCGCGATGTTGTGCGTCAGCAAACGATGCCGCTCGCCGGTGAACTGCACCATGCGCTCGAGCGTGGGCATCGCCCCGTGCTGGAACAGGCCTTCAATCAAGCCGGCACACCTCCGCAACCTCATCGCTCAGCAACGGCCGTACCGCCGCCGCCACCCTCGCCACGTCGCCTCCCGCGCCCTCACCCGCGATCGCCCCGCGCAAGGCCTGCGCGACACCCGGCAACCTTTGCGCGGCTCGCCCCGACCGCAGCGCCGGCTGCCACGGCTTGTCCCGAAGGGCAAGCCGTGCCGATCGCCACCGGCCGGCGCGCACTGACAAGCTCCGCGGACTCCGCTTGTCAGTGGCACCCACCGCGGCGGCACCCATCCCCGCCGCCAGCACCTCACACCGATTGCGCGACAAGGTTCTGCTCCTTCCACTTCTTCAGCTTTAGCCCCAGCGTCCGCACGCCGATGCCCAGCGCCTTGGCCGCCCGCTGGCGGTTGCCGTTGAACTGGCCCAGCGTGTGCAGGATCTGCTCGCGCTCCAGGTCCTCCAGCTTCTTCACCGTCACCACCCGCGCCCCCGTCCCCCCCCCCCCCACCCCCCCCCCCCCGACCCCCCCCCCCCCCGCCCCCCCCCC
>SLDI01000019.1:0-8794 GCA_007125385.1 Phycisphaeraceae bacterium
GACCATGACCGTCGCCATGACGATGCCGATGGCGAACAGCGAGTTGGTCGAGGAGTAGTTGATCGAGGGCGGGTCGATCCAGCCCATGGCGGCGAGCTGCGTGGCGATGAGCGCCACCGCCTGGGCGAGCAACTGCCCGCCCATGCCGCCGACGACGGCGTAGACGGCGGCCTCGGCGAAGAAGAGCACGCCCACGTGCCCGGGCGACAGGCCCAAGGCGCTGAACGTGTAGATCTCCCGCTCGCGGTCGCTGATCGAGCCCAGCAGCGTGCCGAAGATGATCAGCCCGCCCAGCAGCACGGGCACCGCCAGCGCCAGGCCGCCGGTGACCTCGGTGAGCACGGTCAGGATCATGCGCTCGACGCCCTCGGGCCCGGCGACCCAGACGGGCATGACCAGCAGCTCGGCGAGCGCCCGGCCCTGGTCGCGGGGGTCGATGTCCTCGTCGGGGTAGAGCGTCAGCACGTGCAGGTCGCCGCCGAGCTCGCGCACGACGTCGGTCGAGGTGATGGCGACCTGGTCGGCGCTCAAGTAGGTGAAGTCGCGGTCGACCTCGTCGGCGATCAGCAGCTCGGTCTCGTCGGGGTCGTCGTCGAGCCCCTCGCCGGTGACGTCCTGGAAGTTGACCGGAAGCATCGCGTTGCGGTCGAGCTGGCGCAGGCGTTGGAGCTCGGGCCCGTCGAGGGTGCCGACGAAGGTGAGCGTGCGGCCGTCGATGCGCACGGGGTCGCCGATTTCCAGGTCGAGCAGCTCGCGGTAGATGCGTGGCAGGAACACGCCGCCGTCGGCCAGGGCCTGCTGCTTGGCGGCGAGCTCGCCCTCGCCCAGGGCCCGCGCCAGGCCCGGCCAGCGCTCGAGCTCCTCGGGCATGATGCCGAGCACGGCGTCGAGGCGCTGGGCCTGGCCGTCGGTGACGGTGGCGACGTTGATGGCCGGCTCGTCGCCGTCCTGGCGGACGCGCCACCAGTGCTCGGCGAGCAGGCCGTCGTCGCCGCTGTAGCCTTCGAGCAGGCGCGTCAGGTCGTGGGGCAGGCGCGAGTAGTCGAGGTTGCGCATGAGCATGCCGCTGGGCATCAGCTCGGTGACGGGGCCCTCGTAGACGGTGCGCACGCCGATGGTGCGCGTGAACGAGGCGAAGCCCAGGATCGTGAACGTGAGCATGATCACCGTGATGGCGGTGAGCGTGGTGCGCGTCGGCCGGCGGCGCATGGTGGACATGCCCATGCCCACGGCCGCGAGCAGCGTCCCGGCGTGACTGACGCTGGCGTCATGCACCCCGACGCGCTGGCCCTGCAAGGCGCGCAGCTCGACGCGGAACTTGCGCACGACCAGGTAGATCACCAGCCCCGAGAGCAGGATGATGGCGAAGGCGAGGAAGATGACGATGGGCGTGGCGGCGATGGCGAAGCCCGGGTGCATGAAGAACAGCAGCCCGAAGGTGACGAGGAAGGCGGCGGTGAAGCCGAGGATCCGGCCGTAGACGCTCGTGGAGCACACCAGCAGGCGTTCGAGCGCGAAGGCGAAGGGGATGGTCAGCAGCAGCAGCAGGACGATGGCGTGGACGAGGTCGTCCATGGCCTGGCGCAGCGGGCCGTAGACCTTGTGCCCCAGGGCCGCGCCCTGCATGTGGGCGGCGGTGAACTGGGCGAGGGTGACGGCGTCGTCGGCGCGGTCGGTGGCCTGGCGTGAGCGGCTGTGCAGCAGCTCCAGGTCGATGCTGCTGACGCCGCGGCTGCGCAACTGGCGCAGGCGGTGCTCGTTGAGCAGCCAGACGTCGGCCGAGGCCTGCTCGGCCAGGGGCAGCGCCGGGCCGAGCGTGGCGGCGGAGAAGCCGGCGCCGAAGGGGGGGGCGTCGGCGATGTTCAGCAGCACCGGGCCCATGGGCTGGAAGATCTTGATGCGGTCGTCGACGACGGCGTCCTCGATGTAGAAGAACGTGCTGCCGCCGAGTTGGCCCCACAGCGCCTCGTTGTCGCGGAAGCTGGCGTTGGTCGACGCCCGCAGCAGGCGCAGCAACTGCGGGCGGAGCTGGTAGCTCTGCATGCTCGTCAGCGACACGCCGCTGGCGCGGAACAACTCGACGCGGATGGCGCTGGTCAGGTTGTGATGCAGCGCGCCCTGCTGCGTGATGGCGGTGACGCGGCCGGCGTCGTCGAACAGCGCCCCGAGCGTGGCCAGGTCGTTGTGGATGTCGTTGCGAGCGGCGAGGATGCGGAACCGGCCGTTCTCGTCCACCGGTTCGAGCATGATCGGGTCGTAGTCGCGCACGAGGTCGATGTCGCGCAGCTCCGTCCAGTTGCGCTGCTGCCCGGTGCGCGGGTACACCGCCAGCAGGGCGCCGGCGGCGGGGCGATCCTCGGCCAGGCCGCCGACGACCTGGATGCCGACGTAATCGCCCCGCGAGCGGTTGTTGGCCCAGCTCTGGTGCTTGCTGCGCACCTGCGCGTTGAAGCGCGCGCCCAGCGACAGTGCCTCGGTCTCGGCGACGGCGTGCAGGAGGGCGCCGGCTTCGGCGGCGTGGGCGCGCAGGTTGCGCCAGTCCAGGCGATCGAGCGTGTCAGCGGGGTGGCCGTCGCGCGGGCGCGCGTCGTGGCCGGTCATCATCGCCAGGTTGTAGAACCCGAAGCTCCCGGCGATCGCGCCGCTGTTGACGAATGGCTGGGGGGCGAAGCTCATGCCCAGCATCGTGTCGCGCAGGGTGCGCGGCTCGAGCCGGCTGTCCTCGCCGAGCACGTCCGTGGCGCGGTTCAGCGCCGCGAGCACCCGTGTGTAGTAGCCCGGGCTGTCCGCCTGCGCGCTGGTGCCGCGGAAGTGGTAGATGCGGTGGGTCCAGTCGCCGACGACGGCGCCCCAGCGGCCGCCGCCGTCAGACAGGTTCAGCGTCGCGTGCAGGGCGACGTGGGCGTCGCCGAGCACGGCGTGGATCGCCTCGCGCTGGGCGTCGATGGCGCGGAGCTGATCGAGCTCGGCCAGGCGGTTCTCCAGGCGCTGCATCGTCAGGGACTCGAGGTCCTCGAAGATGGGTGTGAACTCGTGGCCGCGCGCCATCAGGTCCTCGCGGCTGAGCTGGGCGGTGATCTCGTCGTCGTCGATGTCCCCGGCGCGGTAGCGCTGCATGCGCAGGTAGAAGTCGCGCAGGCGATCGTGATGCAGCTCGCGGCGCACGTCGTCCCAGCGCGTGCGGCGGGCGTCCCAGCGCTGCTCCTGCTCCTCCATCGGCTCGAGGCGCGGGGGGATCTCGTTGAGTTCGCGCCGGCGCTGGTCCAGCAGCGCGACCTTGTCGCGGCGGCGCTGGCGCAACGATTCGAGCTCGTCGTCGTCCTCGGCCGCGGCGATCTCGGCCTCCAGGGCCTCGATCCGGCCGGGCAACCGCTCGACATCGGTCTCGGCGATCTCGAGCGTGCGACGCAGCGGGTCCATCTCCAGGCGCAGCACGCGGAGGCGCTGGCTCCAGTCGCCGCGGCGGGCGTCGGCGACGGACGCCAGCGTCGCCCGCAGCCGACCCGCCACGATGCGATCCTCGTCGCGGTCGTAGCTCAGCCCGTCGCGCGCCAGCCAGTCGCGCATCTGAAGCACGAAATCGTGCTCCTCGGCGTGGTACTCGCCCTGGGCGCTGACGCCCTCGTCGTCGTACTCGTCACCTTCCAGCGCCCAGTAAAACTCGCGGGCGCCCTGGTGGTAGCGGGCCTGGTTGTCAAGGAACAGCAGCACGACGTCGCGTCGCGGCGGGTCGGCGGCGATGCGCTGGGCCAGCTCCAGCAGCGCCGCGACGTTCGCCGCCGAGCGCGCGCCCGGGCTGCGTCGCGGCACGGCGCCGAAGCTGTCGTAGTGCGCGGCGAGCACGAGCGTCTCGCGCTGGTCGGCGTGACGCTCGAAGGCGGGGTCGGTGCCCTCGATGCGGGCGATGATGTTGCGGCCGAGCTTCCGCTGCCAGGAGACGTGGCTGACGACGGTGGCCTGGTCGTGGTCGCGGCGCAGGTCGAGGCCGGCCTCGGCGGCGGCGCGTTGGGCGTCGCGGTCGGCGTACAGCCGCACCTGGTTGGCGGGCACCCCCACGTGCTTGGCCTGGACGGGGGTGGCGGCCTGCTCGTGCTCGAGGAAGATCACCGCCTGGGCGCCCAGCGCGAAGGCGAGCTGCCAGTTGCGGCCGCTGTCGTAGTCCATCACGACGATCGCCCCCTCGGGCGAGCGATCCCCGTAGTCGCGCATCGCGCCGCGGCCGACGTACAGCAGCGGGCCGGTGAGCCCTTCGTCGGGCGTCGTCGGCGGGACGGTGACGTTGGGGCGCAGGGGCACCAGCGGCACGGCCACCTCGCCGACGCTCAGCTCGCAGCGCTCGATGCGCGTCTGCCAGACGGCCATGTCCAGCGGCAGCATGTCGGTGACGCCGATCCGGCTCAGCCGCTGCTCGATGTGCTCGGCCGCGTCCCACGCCTCGGCGGTGCCCGAGAGCCGATGCGGATGCGCCGTCAGCGCCGCCAGGTCGGCCTGGAACTGCGCCTCGGCGTCGTCGTCGGCGAGGGCGGCGGCGGGGCTCAGGGCGACGAGCATCGCCAGGGCGAGCGTGACCAGCGCATGCCAGGGCTTGAGCCCAGGGGCGAGTCGCGTGTCGGTGGCGCGCCGCCCGGCTTGCCGCTTCGCGGACAAGCCGTGGCACCCGGTGGGCGGGTGGTGCCACCGGGCGGACGGCACTGACAAGCTCCGCGGACTGCGCTTGTCAGTGGCACCCGGCGCCCCGATCCGCATCCGGGCAAGCATCAGGCATTTCTGCATTGGGCATTCTGCATTGTGCGTTATTCTGCTCATGCCTCGCCTCCAATGCGTCCGAGCTTGATGGTCAGGTCCTTGCGCTCTTCGACGCGTTCGACGCGGCCGTCACGGATCCACATGATGCGGTCGCAGACGTTCAGCAGGCGATGGTCGTGCGTCGAGCAGACGACGGTGACCTCGCGCTCCTTGTTGATGCGCTCGAGGATGTCGAGGATGGCCTGGCCGGTCTTCAGGTCCAGGTTGGCGGTGGGCTCGTCGGCCAGGAGGATGCGCGGCTGGTTGCTCATGGAGCGGGCGATGGCGGTGCGCTGCTGCTGCCCGCCGGACATCTCGATGGGGCGGTGGTCCCAGCGGTCGGCCAGGCCCACGAGCGCCAGCAGCTCCATGCCGCGCTTGCGTGCCTGCTCGGGCTGCACGCCGGCGAAGGTCATGGGCACGGTGACGTTCTCGAGGCAGGTCATGTAGCTGATGAGGTTGTAGCTCTGGAAGATGTAGCCGATCTTGCGGCAGCGCAGGAAGGCGAGCTCGACGGCCGAGAGCTGGGCGACGTCGACCTCGTCGATGAGGATGCGGCCCTTGGTCGGCGAGTCCAGGGCGCCGATCATGTTGAAGTAGGTGCTCTTGCCCGAGCCGGACGGGCCCATGACGGCGATCAGCTCGCCGCGGCGGATCTTCGAGTCCACGCCGCGCAGGGCGTAGGTGGTGGCCTCGCCCTCGCCGTAGCGCTTCTCCAGGCCCAGCGTGCGGATGATGGTGGCCCGGTCGTCGCCGGTGTCGGCGGCGGCGGCCTGCTCGTGGACGTTCGTGGTGGTCGGCTCAGTCATGCACGCTTCCGTAGCGGACGTTGCGGTGCGGCCCGCGGACGCTGTTACTCGACCCGCATCGCCTCCATGGGCGCCAGGCGGGCGGCGACCCAGGCCGGGCCGATCGCGGCGAAGGCCGCCAGGGCCACGCCGATCACGAGCGACATCGCCGCGGCGATCGCCACCTCGTCGATGACGGTGCTGGCGCCGCCGAGCAGCCCGCCATACTCGACCGCGCCGCGCAACAGCGCCAGCAGGGAGCCCAGGATCACGCCGATCACCCCGCCGACGAGGCCCTGGATGACGGCCTCGAAGACGAACATCATCATCACGAACCCGTCCATGGCGCCGAGGCACTTCATGGTGGCGATCTCGGTGAAGCGCTCGGTCACGGACATGAGCATGGCGTTGGCCACGCCCACGACGCAGACCATGAACGAGAGGCCGATCAGCCACATCGTCTGCGCGGGAAGGCCGAACAACCCCTCGCGTGGCTGGATGTCGATGTCGGTGACGACGGCGTCGAGGCGCTGCTCGCGGCGGTAGTCGCGCGCCAGCGCGGTCAGGTGCTCGCCGTCGGCGAGCTGCGGCGGGGCGGTGGCGTCGGCGAGGACGGAGGCGAACCAGTCGCCGCGCCCGCCGGCGACGTAGCGCAGCGTCGCGTCGTAGGTCACGTCGCCGGGCGAGATGTTCATTCGCCGGGCCACGGCCGCACGCACGTCCGGCTCGGTCATCAGCTCGGTCAGCCGGTCCATGTCCCTGGCGCGGCGGGCGAAGGCGCCGACGGCGTCGAGGCGTTCGTCGTCGACGGCGAAGCCCAGCTCGCGCAGGGTTTGGCCCAGGCCCGCCGGCCGATCGATGAACAGCTCCCGCGGCGAGCGGTCGGGATAGGCCCGGTCCAGGGCAGCGATGGCCTCGCGGTGGCCCTGGTGGATGGCGGAGGCCGCCTCGAGCAGCCGCGGCCGGCGCTCGTCGATCAACTGCTTGAACGCGGCCATGTCGCCCAGCGGCGGGCGCACGCCCAGCTCCTCGACGTCGTCGGCGAAGCGCTGCCAGCGATCGGCGTCGCGCAACCGCGCGAACAGGCCCTCGGCCTCGACCTCGCCCATCAGGCGGACCCGCTGCGCCAACGGCAGGCTGATCAGATGCTCGCGCGCCGCGGCCCGGTCGCGGGCGGCGTCGACGACCTCGGCGAACGCGGCTTCGTCCAGCCCCGACCAGGCCTGGTACTCGGCCAGGCGGGCGTCGTCGTCCTCGGCCAGGCGGTCGACGATCGACGCGGTGGCGTCGGGGCTGGTGACGCGGGTGAGGATCTGGCCCAGGGCCCGGCTCTCGCGCAGCTCGCGCGCCGCCTGCAGCTCCGTCTCGTGCGCCAGCAGCCCGTAGGCCAGCATGTGCACCAGGAACGCCACCGCCAGGGCGAGGATGGCGACGGTGATCATGGAGCGGAACAGGCGATAGGACATGCCCGACAGCGCCAACTGGAAGCACCGCCGGGGCCCGAGCTTGACCTGCTGCCTCGCCTCGATCGGCTTCATGCGTCCTCACTCCGCGAGCCCGGGGCCTGGGGCATCACCATGACCATCAGCTTGCGCTTCAGGAGCGTGCCAAGGTACTCCATCACCGCGACGCGCGCCTCGTGGAAGCGCAACTGGTGGCGTGCGGCGAACTTCTCCACGATCTCCTCCGTTCGCCGCTTGCCGTTGCACAGCCGCCACAGCTCCTGGCCCTGCTCGTCGAGCAGGTAGCGCTTGCGATCGCGGAACTGGCAGAACCAGCTCAGCGGCGGGCCCATCCACCAGCGCTGCTGGATGGGCACTTCCACGAGCAGCGTCTTGCCGTGCTGCTTGACGCGCACGGCCTGGTTGACCACCGGCACCGCGTCGAGCAGGTGTCGGCTCGCCCGGCGCTGGACGCGGGCCAACTCTTTTCCTTTCAGCCGTTTAGCCATCTGCCCGGCTCCTCGCGACGACCGCAACAGCCTACCCGAAAACCTCCCTCGCCCGCCACCGCCGTCGCCATCGGGATCCCGCCGTCGACCTCCGGCAGGGCCGCCGGGGCCTGACGGGCACCCGGCCCGCGCGACGGGGCCGACATCCGCGTCAACTGGTACACCGCGTTCTCGCGCTGGCAATGCCAGATCACGTCCTCGCGGCGGCGAAGCCGACCGGCGTAACGTCGCAGCCGCGTGCCCTGCTCGTCCGAGATCGCCCGCACGGCGTTGTGCGGCGGATGGTGGGCCGCGGCCATCTCGAAGTCCACGTCGCGGCCAAGGGCCTTGCGCAACAGCGCCTCGGGGCCCTTGTACCAGCTCGAGGCCATGCCCATCCGCCGCACGACCAACTCCGGGCCGGAGACCTCCATGCCGGCGGCGTTGCGCTGCTTACGCCCATCCCTGCCCGCGGGTTTGAAGCGCAGGGAGGCGTCGGCGGGGTTGACCTGCACGGTGTCGAGGCGCCACCCCGGCGGGGCGTGGACCTCCAGGTCGAAGGCCCGCCAGCGGGCGGCCTCGCGTGCTCGGCTCAGCACCGCGATGCCCGTCAGCAGTTCGCGGAGATCGGGGCTGGAGCCGTCGCCGGGGTTGAGGACGATCGCCTCGATCAGGCGGCCGGTGGGCTCGTCGTAGCGCAGGGCCCGGGTCAGCAGGTCGCCGCGGTCGACGATCCGCGACAGGCCGCGCCACGCCCCGACGGGCTCGAAGGGGCGGAACCGGGCGTCGGGGTCGCGCTGGAGCTGGCGGCTGCGGTGGTCGGCGATCATCTGGCCGAGGTCCGGCTCGCGCTCGACGTCGCGCCAGCGAAGCTGCAGGCGCTGCTGGCGGCGGTCGACGAGCGACAGGCTGCCGCGCTCCGGGCGCGTCGAGTGCCGGACGATGTCCCAGTCGGCAGGCACGGTCAGACGCAGGCCCATCCACTCAATCCTTTGCTGGCCGATTACCACGCTCATCCAAGCTCAGACACCCGCCCCGGGGACAGGACGCCGACAACACCGCCCCCCTCGTCGAGGCGCCATGGTGTACCCGATTTGCCCGCGCGCGTCGAGCGCTGGATCGGGATTCGGGGATCGGGGATCCGGGATCCGCGGAACGGGTTGCGTGCGTGAACGCCCGTCCGGAGCGAGTCCGCGAGCGAAGGGCGGGATTGCTGGCGCGCTCTTTCGAAGCGCGCCGGGTTTGTGCGCACAGATCCGGAAATCCCGACCTTCGCTCGCAGACTCGCTCA